>JAEXTR010000109.1 GCA_023406915.1 Bacteroidota bacterium | reverse complement strand
ATCTATGACTCACTTGGTTTGGCACATACCATGACCATTAAGTTTACAAAATTGTCAGATAATACCTGGAAATGGGCTGCAGATGTTCCTACTGCCGGTACATCCCTTTCAAACAATATTGGTGTTATCACTTTTAACCCCAACGGTTCTATTGCAACTCCCAGCGTTTCCCCAATCGTAAACTTTAATCCTGGTGGCGGTGCTACTACCCAGAATATCACGATTGATTTTGGCGGTGGATTCAAAGGTATAACACAGACCTCAAGCAGTTCCGCGCTTTCAGACCTTTCACAAAATGGTTCTGCATCAGCATCACTTGAAAATGTAACGGTTGATCAGTGGGGCAAGGTACTCGGAATATTCTCAAACGGTACTTCAAAAACGCTTGCTCAGATCATGATAGCATCCTTTACAAACTACAGCGGTCTGCTCTCATCAGGTGAGAACGTATTCGAGGCAGGTCCCAACTCAGGTATTCCGCTTATTACTGAACCCGGTAACGGAGTCTCCACCTATGTTCGCTCTGGTGTGCTGGAACAATCAAATGTTGACCTTGCAGAAGAATTCACCAGAATGATTGTTGCACAGCGTGGATATCAGGCATCTGCCAGGGTAATCACTACTTCCGACAACCTGCTTCAGGAAGTCACAAATCTGATCCGGTAATTAACCTGATCCGCTGAACTCTTCCGATTGTTAACCTCAGATCTGGCTGCCTTGTCCTCGGACAGGGCAGCCATTTCTTTTTCTTCATCTGTACAATATTAGCCAGTAAGAGTATTTATAAATACATCAGAATGCCAAAACTGCCTGAAAACAAAGCTTTTTGGCTTGGCACATCGATTGCATAACAAATGGGTGTATTAATCTCTCATTAAAACAAAGCACTAAAAATGGACGAAAAGTTAGAGATTTCTCAGAGTTCAAAGAAAAAAGGCGGGTTCGCCAAACTCTTTATGATAGGTCTTCCCCTATTCATCGTACAACTTGTGGTTGTGTACTTTATTACAGCAAATCTAATATTGAAACCAGCCGAAGGTGATCCTACTGCTCATGAAGGAAAAGATACTACTGAACATGTTGAGGAAGAATCAGCCGATACCGAAACAGACCACAAATCAGGTCCTATTGGGACCTCGAAGTTTACGGTTGAGGGAATAACCGTGAATCCAGCTTTTTCCAATGGTAAAAACTGGATACAAGTGGATGTTGGGTTTGATGTCGCAACCGCCGAGGACTTAAAGCAGTGGGAAGAGCTGGAATTTGCGCTGAAGGATATCATCATTGGTGTTATTTCCAGTAAGGACCTCAATCAACTGAGTTCAACAGGTTATAAAGATACTCTGAAGGCAGAGATTACACGCGAAGTAAAAAAGCGCACCCCACTTCCTGTAAACCAGGTGTTTTTTGGAAAATATGTGATTCAATAGCATTATGGCTGAAGTATTAACACAACAAGAGATTGACCAACTACTGAACAATATGCAGGGAGGTGAAAAAAGCACCTCCCAGCAGACTTCAGATAAAGATGTGGTACCGTACGATTTCCGGCTTCCTAACCGGATTTCGAAAATACAGTTGCGTACCCTCCGGAATATCCATGAAAACTTTGCTGAAAGCCTGAGTTCGTATTTGATGTCAAAACTGCAGTCCATTATTAATGTGAATGTGCTGACAGTTGACCAGATTTACTATTCAGAGTATGTCCTCTCGGTTTCAAACCCTGCATGTCTCTACACCTTTGAGATTAAGGGGAGCGATATCAAGGGTATTCTTGAAATCAGTATCGAACTGGCATATACTCTTGTTGATAAATTTCTTGGGGGAAGCGGAAAAGGCACTAAGCAAACAAAGATCATAACCCCAATTGAACAGAAAGTACTCTATATCTTTGCCGAAAAAGTAATGCAGGATCTTAACCGCACCTGGCAGATTATTGGTGCCTATGAATTTGCGATCGAACGGTTTGAGTCTGATATCGATTTTGCTCAGATAACATCACAAAGTGAAAGCGTGCTTCTGATTTCATTTGAAATCTATATCGGTGAAACACCTTTTATGATGAATCTTTGTTTTGCCACGTACGCATTTGACTCGATCCTTTCCAAATTGACCGGACAAAGTTATTCGGTCATTCGTCCGGTGAAATACGTTGGTACTACTGCCAGAACTATCCTTACCGATCACCTTCAGGAGACTCTTTTGCCGGTAACAGCTGAATTTGGTGTGGCAGAGATCAGTTTCCGTGACCTCCTGAGTCTTAAAAATGGGGATGTGATCGTGATGAACAAAAAGGTGGGTGAAGAACTGAAGATCTCAGTCAGCGGCAAGGATGTTTTTGTAGGGCAACCAGGTATTGTTAACGGCCATAAGGCCATAAAAATAACAAAGAGAATTGAAAAGCAGGAAGGATAATTATGGATCCACTAAGCAATCCCTTCAGTGACAGTATGAATAATGATAAAATAAGCGGTCAGATGGCTGATTTTTCCCAGTTTGATGAATCCATGAAAAAGGGTTTTTTTCATGATGATAAACTTGAGCTGTTGAAAGATCTGAATCTGAATGTCTATATTGAACTCGGCAGAACTAAGATGAAGATCAAGGATATTCTGGAACTTGAGCGCGGGTATGTGATTGAACTGGATAAACTGGCAAGTGAACCGGTTGATGTGTATGTAAATAATAAACGGATAGCTGAAGGTGAAGTGGTGGTTATTGACAAACACTTTGGAATCCGCATAACGAACCTAATCGATACATCTGACCGTTTACAGGGAATCTGATAATGGACTTTGCTGCTTTCGTAAAGCTATTCGCTGCACTGGGTCTTATTCTCATCATGATTGTTGGACTCGTATACCTTCTCAAGAAATTTGTCTATTCCTCTCCGGGAATGAAACTGAAAAAATTCAGAATTGAAGTGCTTGGTTCTGAAACACTCGGTCCGAAGAAATTCTTATCGGTAGTAAAGATAGCAGGGAAGTATTATATTCTGGGTGTTACTGACAGTTCAATTACGAAAATTGACACCATTACCCCCACTGAAGATTTTGAAGAGCCTTATGAAGAACCCGAGACCGGCAAAGGCGGGTTTCTTGAAATCCTGAAAAAGAATCTGGTGAACAGATGAAAAAAGTATCGCTTCTATTCGCCTTTTTGCTGTTGTTCTGCATTTTTTTGCCTGAAATCTCTGCGCAAACCAGCCCCACCATCCCACTTCCAAACATTAATCTTTCAGTCGGGTCATCTGATAAGCCACAGGATCTCTCAGTCACGCTTCAGATTTTGCTTCTGATGACGATACTGACGTTGGCACCATCCATAGTCATCATGACCACAGGATATCTCAGGATTATCATTTCATTTCACTTTCTCAGATCAGCACTTGGAACGATGCAGATGCCCCCAAACCAACTCCTTTCGGGTATAGCATTGTTCGTTACTTTTTTTGTTATGGCACCAACCTGGAATCAGGTGTATGATACCGCGTTTAAACCAATGATGGATGGAACGATGCCAGCTGACAGTGCCCTGACCAATGGATTAAAGCCCATTCGCGAGTTTATGTACGATAATGTTCGCGATGAAGATGTAGAACTTTTCGTTTCGCTCTCCGGCAACGAACGCCCGGCTACACGTGATGATCTCCCGACTCTTACACTGATCCCTGCATTTGTTCTTAGTGAACTGCGCGCAGCATTCATCATTGGATTCTTTCTGTTTATACCGTTCCTGGTTATAGATATGATTGTATCAAGTGTACTGATGGCGATGGGAATGATGATGCTGCCACCCATGATGATATCGCTACCGTTTAAAATACTGCTGTTTGTACTGGTTGATGGGTGGACGCTGGTCATAGGATCGCTGGTTAGGAGTTTTGCATAAATGACTATTGAATTTGTTGCTGATATTCTGACAGATGTGTTTTTTACTACGCTGATCATATTACTTCCTATTCTGGGTGCCTCATTGGTTGTGGGCGTGCTGATATCAATTTTTCAGGCGGTTACATCAATCCAGGAAATGACCCTTACATTTGTACCCAAAGTAATTGTTATTATCATCGTGTTTATCCTTTCACTTCCATTCATCGCTGATCAGCTGATCAGCCTCACCATGCGATACTATACAATCATTGAAACAGCAGCAAAGTAATGGAAATCTATGTCAGTGAATTTGTTAAGCTCCTGCTCATCTTCATAAGGATATTTGCTGTATTCTTTATAGCACCCCTATTCAGTTTCACTACAATGCCCCAGATTACCCGTGTCTTTATTGCATTTGTCATTGCTTTATTGCTCGCTTTCACTGTTGATCCCATTAAATATGATATGAATGGCGGATTGCTGTTGTTGGGGTTTATGGGTTTTAAAGAGGTTATCACCGGATTTATAATTGGGTTCTCCGTTCAGTTTGTATTCTATGGACTTTCTTTCGCGGGTCAGATGATCGGATTCGAGCTGGGTCTTTCCATTGCTCACTCCTTCGATCCCACTGCTGATTTTGATTCAAACGTAATTGGTCAGATATTAAACCTTGTCGGATTGCTTGTATTCATTCTGATTAATGGTCATCATTACGTGATCCGTGCCCTCACCGTATCATTTGATATCATTCCTCTCGGCTTCTATACCCTGAATGGAGAAGTGCTTGAGCTGCTGATTCGCATGTCAACCGCGATGTTTATCATTGCCGTGAAAATTTCTGCACCGATTGTAATTGCGCTGTTTTTGTTGCATATAGCATCGGGTGTGCTATCCAGAATCATACCTCAAATGCAGGTGTTTTTCGTTATTCTCCCGCTCAAAACCGGGTTGGGATTTATGATCATTCTGGCAATTATTCCGTTAATTCTCTTCGTGATCCAGAACTCACTGAGTATTGTGGAAGAAAACCTGTATGAGTTGATTCAGGCGATGGGACCAACAAATGGCTGATTCTGCACAGGAAAAATCTGAACAACCTACCGGGAAACGGCTGGAAGACAGTCGCAGCAAAGGTGAAGTTGCCAAAAGTATGGAGATTAATTCCTTTATCCTCCTTTTCCTGGCAACTGCTTCCATATATGTAATGAAAGATTCAATCGGGCAGAGTATTTACACACTGACTGAAACGGTCTTTCGCGATGTCACAACATTTGAAATCAATCGTGATCTTCTGGATGCCTATGCGATGCAGGGGTTATATTTCTTTGCGAGTGTAGTCGGACCGATTTTCGCAGTATTAGTTGTTGCTTCTGTCATCGCAGGTTATGGTCAGGTGGGTTTCCGAATTACCATAAAAGCCCTCAAGCCAAAACTATCAAAACTGAATGCCTTTAAGAACTTCAAAAGTATGTTTCTCTCATCAAGGGCATTCGTTGAACTCGCCAAGACTGTATTAAAACTAACCATCATTTCATTGCTTCTCTATTGGATGCTTGCCGACTTTATTCTGATGGCACTGGAAACAATTAACTATTCAGTGGCAGAGATTGTCTCAACTATGGTTGAGAACGTTTTCACTCTCCTGTGGAAAGTGTTCATGG
>JAEXTR010000076.1 GCA_023406915.1 Bacteroidota bacterium | reverse complement strand
GTTGGTGAGTATGATAACTTTGTGAACCTGCTGATTAAGACAACCTGTATTGATAATGCAAAGAAGATCTGGTGGGATATCAGGATGCATCCTTTCTTCCCCACCCTTGAATTCAGGATTTGTGATATTCCGATGCGGGTAGATGAGACGATTGCCCTTGCAGCCCTTATGCAGGCAGTGGTTGCAAAGCTGCATAAACTGATCAGTAAGAATCTTGGATTCAGGCTGTACCGCAGGGCGCTGATAGCCGAGAATAAATGGCGTGCATCCAGACATGGAATTTCCGGAAAGCTGATTGATTTCGGCAAACGTGAAGAAGTACCGACCCGCGACCTGATCCTTGAACTGCTTGAGTTTGTTGATGATGTTGTTGACGAACTGGGCAGCCGGGAGGAAATTAACCTGATCCACACTATTATGGAACGTGGAACTGGTGCAGACAGGCAGCTTGCGGTATGGGAGCAGTCTTTCGACACAAAGAGTGTGATGGATTATATCATTGATGAGACCCATGCGGGTCTTGATCTTACCTGAGGTGCGATGGTATGATTGAAGCACTTAGGACACAATTTAACGCCCGGTTCACGGAGGAACGGTACAACAAGCTTTTACAGGACCTGAACAGCAGCGGGAAGTATCCCGTCGACTTCAGGGTATCGGAAACACCGGTATTTTTCTCTAAGGAATTTGTACAAAAGCTGACCGAAGCCGGGGATGATATTTTCCGGCAACTCCGTTCGCCTGCATACAGGGAGTTTTGCAAAGCAGCACTTCCCGATCAGTATGCCGTACCTGATGAGGATGACCATCCGCTTTTTATTCAGCTGGATTATGCGGTGGTTGAGCAGGATGGCGGATATGTACCAAAGCTGATTGAACTGCAAGGTTTTCCGTCACTGTATGCTTATCAGGCTTTGTATCAGGAGAAGGTCAGACAACATTTTCCTGAGATACCTGATGACTACACTGTATTTTTCAACGGTTACAATAAAGAATCTTATATTGACTGCCTGAAGGATATCATCCTTGCAGGGGAAGACCCTGAGCAGGTTATACTGCTTGAGATTACCCCTGAACTGCAAAAAACAAGGATTGATTTTGCCTTGACTGAAACGTACCTCGGTATCAGGAGCGTCTGTATTTCTGATCTGAAGGCAGAGGGCAGAAAACTATACTACATATTTGAAGACAGGAAAATACAGGTTAAAAGGATTTACAACCGTGTGATCCTGGATGAACTGGAACGGAAGAACTTTCCTGCCGGATTTGATTTTTTCGGGTCTTATGATGTAGAATGGGTCGGACATCCAAACTGGTTCTACAAAGTCAGTAAGTATTCTCTTCCTTTTCTGAAGGGAAACTATGTACCTAATTGCAGATTTCTTGATCAGGTACCAGAACTGCCGGAGGATCTGAGCAAGTATGTGCTAAAGCCCCTCTTCTCATTTGCGGGGTTAGGTGTCATCATAGATCCTGAACGAAAACAATTAGAGGAAATTTCTGATCCTCAGAATTATATTCTACAGGAAAAAATAGCGTACGCACCCGTTATTCAAACCCCTGACGAACCATCCAAGATTGAGGTCCGCATGATGTATGTGTGGAAAGACGAGCCTTTATTGCTTACCAACCTGATACGGATGAGCAAAGGAAAGATGATGGGCGTTGATTTCAATAAAAACAAAACCTGGGTGGGTTCCAGCAGTGCATTTTTTCCCGGAACCTGATGAAGCATGAAAGTATCGATATTACAAACCGGTTCAGATGGTAATGCCACGGTAGTTGAGGCAGGAGGCAGCACACTTCTTTTTGATGCAGGTATCAGTTACCGGCGGCTTGTCCAGCTCTATGGATGTGCGCCACTGGCAGATGCATTGTTCATCTCCCATTCGCATACTGACCATATCAAACATGCTGAGCGGTTTCAAAAACTCGCAAAACATGTCCATCTTACTGAGCCTGCGCGCCTGCGCGGCGCTTCATTTTTGAATGGAATACCGGTAGTACCTATTACCGACGGTGAAACCGTTGAGTATCCGGGTTGCAAAATTACCGCATTCCCAACTCAGCATGACGCTGCGGGAAGTGTGGGGTTTGTGATTGAAGAGACTGATACCGGTAAGTCATTTTCCATGATCACTGATACCGGGATGCTGACAGACACAATCAGGCTTGCAACCAGGGGGAGTCATGCATACTTTTTTGAGTCTGATTATGATGAGCAGGGGTTGATCGATTACCCTCATTACCCAATGCACCTGAAGAACAGAATTAAAGGTAATTATGGGCACCTTAGCACGCAGACTGTAATCGGGCATATTAAGGAGCATATTGATCTGGATTCTGTCGAATGGATTGTATTCGGGCATTTATCCAAAAAGACCAACTCAAAAGCACTTCTGCAATCGCATCTGAATAAGGCCTTCAGGGAGCATGAACTTTCAAAGTTTCATATCAGCAGTGAGCCGCTCTTTCTAAAGTTGTGATTAGAATATTATAGAAAGACCCATTGTTAGGGTATTTCGAGTTATCACCCACCCAAAAATGTATCCTGACAAACGGGAATTCTTTGTAATTTGCCATCATGGATATTTCGTAATTTAAGTTTTGATGAAGCGACAACAGACTATGACCATCATTAACGACACCGCACCCGTAAAGTATTTCCACATTCACCGTGATGCCCGAAACAGGTATCAGATTGGCGATGAGTTTTTCTCTTTGCGCGGGAATGTGGTTATTGCAAACTTTACCCAGGCACGCCTGCTTTCAGAGAAGATCAATAAAAGGCGCGCTGAAGAAGGAAGCAAGGAGCCTCCGGTTACACCTGGTTTGGTGAATGCGATGGGACTGTTACATGAGATTTATCACATAGTTTTTCAGCACTATAGTGAGAAGGAGAATCCCGGAGTCTTTCATAAAGGATATGATTATCTGCTTTCTCAGCTGGGTGAAGATGATACTCAAAAAGTGCTGCATCAGTTTGTAACCCATTTCCCACCGCCAGCCGTGGCGCAGGGGCGTTACACTCCAGAGGAGTATCTGAAAGGAAACACAGGTGCAACACCCAACAGACTGATTATCCTGGAAGAACTGATCATCCTGCATCTGGAGAATCTGAATCCAGCCGTTTCTGCGTTGAAGGAACTCTTCAATGATGAGGTCCTGAAGCAGGACACACCGTATGTGCAGTTTATTTCTGCCACGAAAGAATTTTTTAAGGAAGAGACCCCTTTTGGTATCGAGGGGGTTTCAGTCATTGAAGCGCTTGAACGGAGCATTTTCAGCAGCCCAGAAAGTATTGAGGCACAGATAGGATTTTTCCTGAACCGGTATAAGATTGTCTTGGATGAGGCTGTGCTGGTGCGTCTGCTGGCAGGCACTGACCTGATCAGGGAGGATGCCAAATTATTTGCAGTTCACGGTACATTCGGAACACCCCCTGTGCCACAGTTCTTGGCTGGAATGACACCAGAGGAACTGAGCAAAGCTGGTGGAACAGGCGTTGCGAGTAACTGGGACGAAGTGAATTACA
>JAEXTR010000074.1 GCA_023406915.1 Bacteroidota bacterium | reverse complement strand
TCCTGACCCTGATACAATGTTCCTGGACCCATTTATCAAAGTTCCAACGCTTTCTCTGATTTGCGACGTGTATGAACCGGCAACAAAAGAAAAATACTCCCGTTGTCCCAGAAACATTGCCCAGAAGGCTGAAGCATATCTCAGGTCTACAGGGCTTGCTGATACAATCTATGTTGGTCCGGAAGCTGAGTTTTTTGTCTTTGATGATGTACGTTTCTCTTCTGAGCCTAATGGTGCTTTTTATATGGTCGATTCCGTTGAGGGCAGATGGAATTCAGGCAGAGTGGAAAATCCCAACCTCGGTTACAAACCCCGATTTAAAGAAGGGTATTTCCCGGTACCCCCGACTGATCAGCTGATGGATTTAAGAAATGAAATGACCCTTGAATTAATCAAGGCTGGAATTCATGTTGAAGCTCAGCATCACGAGGTTGCCACGGGTGGTCAATGTGAAATCGATCTTCGCTTCCAGCCTCTTCTCAAGGCAGCCGACCAGTTACTCTTGTTTAAGTATATTGTGAAAAATACTGCTCGCAGATACAACAAAACGGTTACCTATATGCCGAAGCCGCTCTTTGGTGATAATGGTTCCGGAATGCACACTCATGTAAGTCTATGGAAAGAGGGAAAACCTCTCTTCTTTGGAAATGGTTATGCCGGGTTAAGTGAAATGGCTCTTTATTTCATTGGGGGGCTCCTTAAGCATGCTCCTTCATTACTCGCGATCACTAACCCGACAACAAATTCCTATAAAAGATTGGTCCCTGGCTTTGAAGCGCCTGTAAACCTCGCGTATTCACAGAGCAACCGAAGCGCTGCAATTCGTATTCCATACTCCTCCAACCCCAAGGCAAAGAGAGTGGAGTTCCGCTGCCCTGATCCCTCATCGAACCCCTATCTTGCATTCTCTGCAATACTGATGGCTGGGTTAGATGGCGTAGTCAACCGTATTGATCCGGGCGAAGCATTGGAAAAAGATATCTACGATATGGCACCTGAAGAATTGCAGGATGTTCCTTCAACTCCAGCTTCATTGCCCGAAGCATTAGCAGCTCTGGAAGCAGATCATGATTACTTGCTGAAGGGTGATGTGTTTACTGAGGATGTCATTGAAACATGGATTAAGTATAAGACGGAAAAGGAAGTAAAGCCGATGGCACTTCGTCCTCATCCGTTCGAATTTGACCTCTATTACGATTGCTAACTCTATAGTCCTGAATGGGTTGGCTTACCTGCATCCCTCTGCAGGCAGTCAGCCCGTTCGTTTAATAATGCTCAATTTTTTGAGTTCTGTCTGCCCTCGGAAACCTGCTCTTTAACCCTTGTGATGACACAATCCCAGTTCCAAGATATAGTCCATCATAGGTTACTATGACATATCCGTTGCTACCTTGCAGGTGCTTCAGTGTGCCTCCGTCAAGGTAACTCTTTACGTCTGCTCTCTCTTTCAGATCAATACAGTTTTGCTGTGCATACATACCAAATGTTCGTATCCCATGTGATGAGAGAAGGAAACCATGCTTTTCATATTTCCCAAGTCGTAATCCCGTCCGATGAAAATATCCACCTATCTCATCCCCCCAACCCGGATCCAGAACCTGGATATACTTGTCACCTGCAAGGTATCGATACTCCCGGAACAATTCAGTCGGGATACCAAAATGCATCAGTGTCCCACTGATAACATTCTGTACTTCCCTCCAAGACGCCGTCTTTACTGGTTGATACTTTCTTACTGGGTTACTTTTCACGGTTATGGAATCAGTTTTCCTGAGCTTAACTACAAAAAATCCTTCTGAACCCGATTCGAACGGCACAATCCTATGAGCACGTGACATTTCCGGATGAAGTTCGGGATGTGAACTTTCACCAAAAGCAGTTTGGGACGTAAGCGGGAGGGAAATAGATTCAATCTCAACCGGAAATTTGCTCATCACTCTGTTTACAACCTGTTCATTCTCTTCCAAGGTCATGGTGCAGGTTGAATACACAATCGTGCCTCCCGGTTTCGCCATCTTAACCGCGGATACTAACAAATCGTACTGAACTTTAGCAAGTCTTTCAGCCCTGGATAGTTGCCACCAGTTAACAACTTCTCCCTTCTTCTGCAAAATCCCTAGTCCACTGCATGGCACATCAGCCAGTACTTTATCAAAGTACTCTCCAAAATAGGGTGGTAACCATTCTCCACTTTGATGAATAACACCAAAATTTAAAATGCCAAGCCGTTCAAAGTTATACATCAGGCTGCCAATTCTGTCTCCCTGTATCTCGTTGGCAACAAGCACCCCCGAATTCTGCATCTTCTCGGCAATCTGAGTGGACTTTGACCCTGGTGCAGCACAGAGGTCAAGTATGGTCTCTCCGGGTTGTGCGTCAAGCACCAGGGGCGGAAGCATCGATGAAAGTGACTGGATGTAATAATAGCCCAGGATATGCTCAAGGGTCTTCGAGACCTTCTCCTGTCCGGTATCTATCCGCAAAGCATCAGCAATATCAGGGTGTTGGCTGGTTTCTATTCCATACTTCTCTTTGAGTCGTTGTTGAAGACTCACATGATCAGTCTTTAATCTGTTGACCCGCACGTAGAGCGGAAAATCATCGCTATCAAGAAACCTTTTAAACTTGATTACCCACTCCTGACCATACAGGTTTTCCAGGTATTCAAAAACCAGATTCTGGTTTTCAGGCTGATGGAGTTTCGTCATGAACCCAGCACTTCCTCATAGTACGCCTCATACTGCGGCAGTACTTTCTCTATCTCATAAAGATCCTTTACCAGTGCAAGCCCGGCATCAGAAAAACGGGTGTACTTCCGCTCATTGGTCAGCAGGTCAATAGCATATCGTGCCATCCGATCGATATCGCCAATTTCAGCAATATAGCCGGTCTCATTGTGATCCACAACTTCAGGTATACCGCCAACGCTGGTTGCTATAACAGGCAGCCCGCATGCCATTGCTTCCAGAGCAGCCAATCCAAAACTCTCCGATTGTGAGGGGAGCAAAAAGAGATCAGCAGAGTTAAGTATCTCTACCAGTCCCTCCTGCTTTCCAAGGAAGGAAACTCTGTTTGCAATACCGAGCTCCCTGGCAAGCCGCTCACATTCAGACCTGTCAGGTCCGTCACCAACCAAAATCAGCTTTGTGGGCACTTCTTTGTTTACTTTCTCCAATATCCTAATGGTATCAGGTACCCGCTTCACTGGTCTGAAGTTAGAGATATGCACCATCACTTTTTCGCTCTCGTTCGCAACACAGCAATGCAGGTGTGGGCGTTCCGTTTTCCGGTAGATATTGGTATCAACAAAGTTGGGTATTACACGAATATCTTTCTCCATGGAGTACTGGGTCAGCGTTTTCTCCTTAAGATATTTACTTACAGCGGTAACGCCATCGCTCTTCATGATCGAAAACTTGGTCAGATGCAGAAACGACGGTTCCAATCCCACCAGCGTTATATCTGTACCATGCAACGTAGTAATGATCTTGATATCGCTTTTTTCCTGAAGGATCTGCTTTGCAAGATATGCACTGGTTGCATGAGGGATAGCGTAATGCACGTGCAACAGATCCAGATTCTCGTAAGTTGCCACTTCAATCATTTTGCTGGTCAAAGCAAGGCTGTAGAGCGGGAATTCAAATAAAGGGTATCTGCTCATTTCCACTTCATGGAAATAGATGTTTTCAACAAATCCCGTAAGTCTGAAAGGAAGCGCATAGCTAATAAAGTGTACTTCATGCCCTTTATGAGCCAAGGCCTTTCCCAATTCGGTTGCAACAACGCCGCTACCCCCATAGGTGGGGTAACACGTAATGCCAATTTTCATTCAAGTATCCTAATTATTCATATACTAACATGAAAAATGCAAAATATTCCAGCGTACAGGAAGTTAATTTTTTCAGTCTTGGAAAATTGCATGGGTGTGCAGTTCCGTTAAAACCGCAGGATTCCGTATTTTTCGGTAACTCTTAAAGAAAGTTTGTTACATACGTGTTTTCTCTGAAAAAGATATTCGGTAACCAGAAACTGCAGCGCCAGCTCTTCAGACGGGACTATGAGGCACACCACTTTTCTGCCTCTCCGCTTTCGATGCCCGACTATCTTAGTCTGCTGCAAAACGGGGTATCGGCATTTAAGCAGAATTATCCGTTCAAATTCTGGATCAGTGAGGATGAACGCAGGTCTGTTGTACTCCGCATAAAAAAGGTTGTTGACGAATCAATAATCAGGGAGGCAGCTGACCGGATTATCAGGAACCAGTATGTTACCATAGGTGGGAAAGAATTTGTCAGTGAACCTGATGCATTGTGGAAAACTGATCCTGTGACCGGCAGATCATTGCCAACTGAACTTGCATGGCGCTTTGACTATACCTCTCTCAAGGAACCTGTAGAACTGAGTGCCCTGTCGGAAATCAGCTCACTAAAAATGCTTAATGATCTCGCTCTGGCGTATTTTGTCACAAACGATGAAGAGTATGCTCTGAAGTATAAAGTCATACTTTTGTCATTTGTCAGTAATAATCCTTGCTGTGTCGGAATTCATTGGGCTGTGCCAGGTGAATCAGCCCTTCGTGAGATTCTTCTGCTCTTTACGTTACCCCTCATGTTCGCCTCGCCCCACCTAGACCTGGATTTCTTCAAGGTGGTTTTGCAGTATCTGATGAAGGCTGCACTCTATTACGAAAGCGAACTGACTATTTCAGATCACCCCCGGATGCATCATATGATTACTATGGCAGCCGCTGTGATCGGCATTACAGGCGTCTTTCATACCTTGACACCATGCCAAAGAATGAGCGCCAATGCAAAGGTTGCAATTGAACAACACATTAGTACAGTCGTTTTGCAGGATGGTACTTCTTCCTCCGAATCACCTTGCATCGGTCTGCTGGTCACCGAAGTCTGCCTGGCAGCAAAGATTTTCCTGGAGCGGATTGGTTCTCAGTTCTCACAGGAATTTCAAAAGTTGGCGGCAAGCTCAGTAAGGGCAATTCATCTGCTTACAGATTCACAGTATCGCTTACCGAGAATCGGCGATGTCTTACCCGATAATTTGTTTGCATTTTCAATTCTGAACAGAGGACAAAGAAACGAATCCATACTTAGATTTGGAAGTGTTCTCTATCCGGTATTTGAGTCAGCCTCGCAATTTACTCCCTCCGATATCGTGCGATGGCTCATTCTGGGTGATCAGGCAACCTTACCAGTTGTTGAATCTGATAAACCAACTCCAAAAATTATTGAAATGCCCCACGGCGGATATTATGGTATTTCTGATGGTTCGGTCCAGCTTATTATTAAGGCTTCTTCAATTGCTAATCCGGGAAGCAAAATTCCAGGGCATGAGGATATCTTCTCATTTGAATACACGGTAGATGGGGTACCCCTCTTTACGGATGCCGGTTCTTACTCCCACTATCTTGACTCAGATGTAGCTCGCAGAATGCGAAGTGTAGTAAAGCATAATACATCATATATTGACAATCTCCCTTTATCTGAAAGAAATCCTGAGCATATCACCAAAGCAGATACTACAAAACCAAAGTTACTTGATTGGCAATGCAATGATGAACATCTCAGGTTTTCCGCACAACACTATTCCTATGTACGCCTTGCTGATCCCGTTATCTGCAAACGGTCAATACTTTGGCAACGGCAGAATTCATCTCTCAGGTTAAAGGATGAGTTTTTCGGTGGAGACTTCCATCAGATCGTGACTAATTTCCATCTGCATCCAGATGTAACTGCTATCGAACATACTCCAACTGAGTGGTACCTTGCTGCAGGCGATCTGAAATTCAGAATGACTTTTGAAGTGAGTGCTGACTTGTATAAAGTATCGTTACAAGACTCCCTCTACGCTCCTGCATACGGAGTGCTTCAGCAATCGAAAAGGATCAATCTCATCTGCAAAGATCGTCTTCCGGCGTTCTACCGGATTGAGGTGATCAGGCTTTGAACCTGTTAATCATTGGTCACTCAGTTGAGGACCATATCGGTGATAAACCGGCAACCCCCGGTGGCATTTTTTTTACAGCAGCTGCAATAAGTCTACTCTCCCATCCATCTGATTCTCTCTATCTCCATACATTCACTGAGGCAGCAAATTTCCACCTCTTCGCTCCGGCGTTCCATGCGTTTAGAAGTGATTTTTTTGTAAGTATAAGCAAAATTCCACGTGTTCATCTTACGCTTCACGAAGATCGCGAAAGAACCGAACGGTTTGAAAATATTAACACTGAACTCCCTTGCGATTTTCCTGATTCGTTGAAGCCTGATGGAATACTACTGAACATGATTACGGGATACGAGACTACTCCTGAAAAGCTTGCAACACTGAAGCAACAATACAACTGTCCTGTGTATCAGGATACACATTCACTCTCAAGAGGGTATGCTGAAAACAGAAACCGTGAATTCAGAACTATCCCAAAGGCAGAGCTTTGGGTGCGATCGGTAGACATACTTCAGGCTAATGAACACGAGATCATGACCTATCCATTCGGTACTAAGGAAGCTGAGGTGGCGGATGCAATCCTTGCAATGGGTACCTCTGCAGTTATCGTCACAAAAGGAGAGCAAGGTGTAACCTGCTACCAGAGGGGAAAGGTGTTTGACATCCCTGCTCCAGTGGTACCTGCAATAAACAAGGTCGGCTGCGGAGATGTGATCGGTGCATCTTTTTTTATACACTACCTTCGTCACGGTGTCCTTGTTGATGCACTTCATTTTGGGGTAAAAACAGCTACTTTTGTAACAACGATTTCAAACGAAAACTTTTTTTCCGGATTCAAGAATGCTCTCATCGCAAAGCCTTATTAAAAAACGTATCATTATCTTTGGTGCTAATGGAATGCTTGGGCAAAGAACTGCCATACATTTCCGTCAGAGAGGCGATTGTGAGATTATGCTTTCAGATGCGGCACCAGATGCCATCTTCCCGGATTTTGATTATCAGCAGACAGACTTAACCGATCGCGAACAGGTGAAAAGTACTATCCTGAAGTACTATCCGGATGTGATTATTAATGCTGCCGCCTATACCAATGTTGATGCAAGTGAAACCGACCGTGCCACCGCATGGAAGGTCAACGTACAGGCAGTTGAGTTTATGTCTGAAGCAGCAAGGGTGTTGGATAGCCACATTGTACACATATCAACAGATTATGTGTTTGACGGATTAAAAGGGTATTACCTTGAAACGGATAAGCCAAATCCGCTTGGATATTACGGCAGAACGAAGCTTGCCTCTGAAAATGCCCTCAGAATATCTGGAACGATGCATTCAATCCTAAGAACAAACGTGCTCTACGGTATCATCACAACTGGTAGAAAGGATTTCGTCCGTTGGGTTGTGGATAGCATTCGTGCAGGCAGCCCCATACGCATTGTCACTGATCAGATCAATAACCCTACATATTTAGATGACCTGGTTGATGCAATTGACCGTGTCATCACCTACAGAAAATTTGGTCTGTACCATATTGGTGGGAATGAATTCCTTTCACGTTATGAATTTACCATGAGAATTGCAGACTACTTTCATCTTGATCCCTCTCTGATAACTCCCATCACAACAGACGTACTCATGCAGCCCGCTAAGAGACCCCTTAAGTCTGGTTTGATTAATCTAAAGGCAGAATCTGAGTTTGGCTACAGACCTACCCCTGTAGAAGAAACGTTTAAAAAAATGAAGGTAGCACTCAACCTCTGATTCTCGCTTCTGACTAACGGCAAAAAGACATGATGGACGGTACAACCTCTTTCAGATCAGCAGGTCTAAATTGCTAGAACATCAAAAAAGGTACTCATTTGTATAAACGCTACTTAGCTTTTGTTTCACTCGCACTTTGGCTCAATAGTTTCATGCTGGCAACCCCGGTAAACCCCAATAAGGAGCATACTGTTACCAAAAACAGTCATAATATTGTGGTCGATGGAGTCTTGGACGAACCATTCTACGCTTCAAAACCAATCGATGGCTTTACTCAGCGTGATCCATCCGAGGGAGAGCCCGCTACTGAAAAAACGCATGCCTGGATTACCTATGATGATCATGCTCTCTACATATCTGCATATTGTTACGACTCCGCGCCAGATTCCATCAGAACAGGTCTTACCCGCCGCGATTCATGGAGCGAAACTGACTGGTTTATCTTCTTTGTTGACCCCTATCTTGATAAAAATACTGGTTACTACTTTGCCGTGAATCCCAGCGGTTCTATCGTTGACGGAACCTTGTATAATGATTCCTGGGATGACAATGTCTGGAATGGTATATGGGAATCGAAGGCAAGGATCACCAAAGAGGGCTGGACACTCGAAATGAAAATCCCTTTCTCTCAGCTTCGGTTTAATGATGCTGCTGCCATGACCTGGGGGTTTAATATCAAGCGAACAATCACCCGCAAGGCAGAGCAGGATTACTATGTGCTTGTACCTAAAAAGGAAGCAGGTTTTGTATCAAAGTTCGCACTGCTGAACGGTCTGCAACAAATACCGTCTCCATCACGCCTTGAGGTGCTTCCATACTTCGTTTCAAAGGCGCAGTACCTGAAGCATGAGACAGGTGACCCCTTTTATAAGCATAATCAGTATTCAGGTGAACTGGGTGCCGATGTAAAATACGGTATTACCAGCAATCTCACACTTGATTTAACGATAAATCCTGATTTTGGTCAGGTGGAAGTTGATCCCGCTGTTGTAAACCTGACTGCATTTGAAACATTTTATGATGAAAAGCGTCCCTTCTTTATCGAGGGGAGTGAGTCTGTTATGTTCGGGTTCGGCGGCAGTAATAACAACTGGGGTTTTAACTGGATGAATCCGATGATCTTTTACTCACGCCGGATTGGTAAAGCTCCGGGCGGGGATGTATCATCACCTGATGGCTCCTATACGGACTATCCAGCAGTTACAAGAATATTGGCAGCTGCAAAGATCACCGGTAAGATTTCAGATAAATGGAGCGTATACGGTCTGAATGCAACAACCGAGAGAACTTTCGCCACACTCCATCTCAATGGTAATGAGTGGGATGAAGAGATTGAACCCCTGACAAACTATTCTGTACTGAGAATGCAACGAAGTCTTGATGATGGATTCTCCGGGTTGGGATTTATTGGCACTTCTGTAATAAGGGACCTTCGCACTGTATCTACTGAAGACCGCTTTGCATCCCGTTCTTTCTCCGGTGGTGTTGATGGCTGGATACATCTTGATGAAGATAAAACCTATGTGCTAACTGCCTATGGTACAGGTTCCTACACGGCAGGCAGTCAAAACTATATTACAAGTCTGCAGGAGTCTTCTGTTCGTTATCTGCAACGCCCTGATCGCCAGAATTATCGAATCGATTCAGCTGCAACCGAGCTGGGGGGATTTGCAGGAAGAATTACCCTCAATAAGCAAAAGGGCGATTTTTATCTGAACACTGCACTTGGTGTAATTACCCCCGGATATCATATCAATGACATTGGATTCCAATCCCGCGCCTCCACCATCAATGGTCACCTGGTTTTGGGATACCGCTTCTTTGAAACCGACGGCTTTTTTAAGAGAAAGAATTTCTATCTGTCCTATTTCAGAACGTATGATTTTGATGGCAACCTCAACAATGCTTCCGTGATGGCGTTTGCCAATGCACAACTCGAAGACTACTCCGGTATTAACATCCAGGGAGGATACGATTTTGAAGGAATCGATACCCGTCTTACCCGTGGTGGTGTTGCCGCAAAAAGACCCTCTGCAGTGTTTGGCAACCTGAATTACTATACTGATTTCAGAAAACACTTCGTTGTTGAGCCCGCATTCGGGTTTTATGCTGAACCGGGAAACAGTAACAATTACTGGGGACAGGTTGGCTTCAGGTTGCAGGTGGGTGATCCTCTGAACATAACAGTCAGCCCCGGTATTGAGATTAATAATGATGTCCGTCAATGGGTAACCAACGTAGATGATGCCTCTGCTACGAAAACCTATGGTCAAAGAAATGTCTTCGGAGAATTAAAACAGGAGACTTACTTTGCTATTATCCGTCTTGACTGGGCCTTTTCTCCCGTCCTTTCAGTGCAGGCTTTCATTCAGCCCCTTATTTCATATGGTAGCTACTCAAACTTCAAGGAGCTCAGTAGTCCTAACAGTAATGAGTATCTGAAGTATGGCACCGCAGGTACATCAATCAGATATAATGAAAACGATGCTGTCTATGAAGTGAAACCCGATCCGAAAAACCCTTCAAACAGTTTCTCGGTCGATAATCCTGATTTCAACTTTAAGTCCATAAGGGCAAACTTTGTCGTCCGCTGGGAGTTTATGCCAGGATCAGCACTCTATCTGGTCTGGACTCATGACAAGCAGAACTTCGAGAATCCTTCCCGCCATCGCATCGGTCATGATTTCAGTTCGCTGATGCAGGCAGAGCCTGATAATGTATTTATGCTCAAATTCTCCTACTGGTTTTCAATGTAGCTTTTCCTTTCAACTTTCTTGTCTTGCACAGTGGTTCCCAAGGATGGAGAACCGCTGTGCTTTTTTTATAGTATCATTATGTTGCATTTCTGAATGGCCCACACTGTTACCTTTCTTTCTTCCTTCCATTATTGCCTTTAAATGAGTAATTTTTGAGGAAAGTTTCTTCAAATGTTTTCAGGAGTTTTATGTTCCGCAAGATAGCGATCTTAAGCCTGCTTGTTGTTTCACTCACCACAATAGTCTTCCCCCAGAAAAAGGAAATGACTGTTGAAGAGATGATGAAAAACCGCGCCCTCTATGGAAGTTCTGTAGCAGGAATGCAATGGATACCTGGTCAGGAC
>JAEXTR010000073.1 GCA_023406915.1 Bacteroidota bacterium | reverse complement strand
AAACCGGTTCAAAGACTCTGCCAGAAAGGAGGTGTTCCTTCATCATTTCATGATCAGCCATTAACTCAACCGAGAATGCTGACCGGGCGCAAAGGCGCAGGAAAGCCTGAAAAAGAGTCGGGTTCTGAAAAACTTCATACCAGACAAACGGAATCGCTGAATGATGGATAAAACGTGCAAAATGATGGAGCGTCCTGTTTGGGTTGTGGGTCTTCGCGAGGTAGCGGAGCAGATCGTCTTCCAACTGGTGGAATAATGCGATGGTTCTTCCATCGAACTCTTTTTTCCTAAGCAGACCTTTCCCCTCACGCAGAAACTCAAGATCAGCCTTCGCTTTCTTCAGGTCCGTGAAACCAATCATACTGAATGGCGTTGATTCGTCTTCTTCAGGTGCAGAAAGTATAGTGGCTGATATGGACTGAATTTGCAGTTTTAACGTATCCACTTTTTTTGTGAATGCAGCAGCGTCAGGGAATCCGAAAAAGGATGCAAGTCTGTTCAGAGGTTCACCGGATGTGGGGATTGAATGCGTTTGGGCATCATTCATAAGCTGCAGATAATGCTCGATCTTTCTGAAGAAACAATAGCTCTCAATCATTACTTCGGCTTCGTCAGAGTGTAAAAGCTTTGCATCCCTAAGCTGCCTGATGGCTTCCATCGTACTGCCTGTACGTAGTGCTTTGTTCTGAGATCCAAAAACGAGTTGCAGTGCCTGCACCGAAAATTCAATATCCCTGATTCCGCCTAAAGACAGTTTAATATTTTCGTCATCCCTGAGTTTTCTGGTTACCTCCCGTCTGAGTGAGGCGATCTGACTACTGACTGGCGTGGGTCCACACGATTGGTAAATAAAGGGTGTCAGATAGCTTGTGAAAGATTGATAGAGTTGACGGTCTCCGCCGAGAAAACCGGACTTCAGCAGCATTTGGCGTTCCCAATCTTCACCACGTGTTTCGTAATAAAAGAGATACTCCTGCAGTGTCCTGACAAGCGGAGCATTTTTACCATCTGGTCTCAATCTGAAATCAACACGATAGAGAAATCCTGTATCGGTATAGGCAGTGGCTTCCTGAATAAATCCCTGGACAGCATCATTCATCAATTCGAAAACGGGAAGCATCATGTCTTCTTCCTCGGTATCGAAGAAGACCAGAAGGTCGATATCAGAACTGTAGTTTAATTCTTTTCCTCCAAGCTTGCCGAGAGAAACAGCACAATAGCGAAATGCCGAAGTTGCTATTCCATGTCTGTTAGCTGCAAGAGAGACAGCCTGATCAAGCAACGTTGCTGACAGCACTTTTGCCAGCAGGGATAAATCTGCGACAATGGCATGCAAATCAGCCAGACCGAGGATATCCTTTAACCCTATCCTTAGCATTTCTCTGCGTTTGATCAGGCGGAGTACTGTTCCGACAAAGGGGAGTGACTTGCCGGCAAAGCGTCTGTGACTTAAAGAGGCGCTGAGTTCTTCCTCACTTACAGGTTGCTGAAGGTATTCTTCCTGAAATGTTGCGTAAAGAAATTCTGGATTTCTTACGATGATGTCAGTCAGGTAATTTGAATGGAGTGCTATTGAGGATACGATCCTGAGGTGAAGAGGGTAGTGGGTCAGCTCCCTGATAAACGTTGCCCTTGAAGGTATAGCCTGGATGATACGCAGGAACGCACTGGCGGCACTGCTTTCCGTGAAGCCGTGGGGAAGCTCCTGTTGGAGTGCCTCAAGAAAAGCAGAGAATTCCTGAGGAGTAAGATACTCTCTGCATTGCTCTTCCAGTGCCAGTATGAATTGTTCTTGCATAAACATTAAAGATACAAAAAAGCTGATATTCTTTGTTCTAACTTTCTTAGGAAGAAAACTGAAAAAAACGGGTAAAAAATAAATCTTGACTTTAAGTGTTCCCTTCGGTAGTTTCTGAAAGGCTGATTCGTTTTGTTTCAGGTGTATCAGGAACGCCCCGATTGAAATTATGAAAAAAGTTATTTCGGCTATTCTTCTTCTCCTCGGTTTGCATTTTCAAGTGCAGGCACAAATCCACTATGTAAGCAAAAGTGGAAGTAATACCCCACCCTACCTAAACTGGAACACAGCTGCGCATAAGATTCAGGATGCAATCAATGCAAGTAACAGGGGGGATACAGTGCTGATTGGAGTAGGAAATTATTATGATTCGATTAAAGTGGATAAGCGGCTGACGATTATTGGTGAAAAAGTGGATGAGACTATCATCAGAGGAGATAGTGTATTTGGTTGGCAGACTTTTCTGGTTCATGATACTTGTAGGATTGAAGGAATTACGGTAATTACAAGAGACGATTCACTGACTACAAAGAGCTCTTATGGAATAGGATCTTATAAACCTATCCTAATCACCAATTGTATCGTGAAAAACTCACACCATGGTATCTATATCAGTGGGTCAGAGTTTGAGATATCGAATGTAATTATGATGAATGTCATAATGGGAGTATATTTAACTTCTCAGATGCCCACAGATACTGGCAGATTAAGCAATACAAATATCACAGTAAGAAGAAATTATGCCGTTCAACACTGGCACCCCAGAGCAACCACCTGGGTGGATTATGGAATCTTTCATATAGACGGGCTGACAGCACTAAATATGATTCCGTTGTCAGAAGTCGGTGTCTCAAACACTACCTTTCTCTATGGAGGTAGTTTGATAAATTCTTCCATTACAAATTTTCGGTCAACATGTATTTGGGCATCAGCAAAGACAAAGTTTCAGTATCGGATTGAAAACTGCGTTCTCAACGGAGGGAATTATGGTGTACAAATGCTTGGCCCCAATTTAGAAATACGCAATACTGTATTCTTAAATAACGATTATGCTGCTGTAAGAATCTATGACCCTTACATCGGGGATTACAATCTTTATTTTAATAACGGCAAAACAGGAATGGGATCTACCTACTACCAGGGTGAACACGATATTATTGCAAATCCGATGTTCGTGAATGCTACAGAATATCAACTTTATCCCCCGGTAACCGAATTTGATTACCACCTGCAATATGGATCACCTGCCATTGATGCAGGGGCACCATGGCTGCTGGATGCCGATGGCAGCAGAAGTGACATCGGAGTATTCGGAGGTCCCGGAGGAAGCGAATACCCGTATCAGGATTTAGGACCACTGGCACCGAGATGGCTCAGCTCAAAGGTTGAAAACAAGCCGGTTACCCTGAAATGGAAGAAGAACGGAGAAAGCGACTACCTGAAGTCATACCTCCACAGGAGTACGGTACAGGGATATACTCCTGACTCAACCACCATTATAGCAGTACTTGACGGATCAACCCTGACGGATACTGCAACCTATACCGATACCCTACCAAGTTATGCTATACCGTATTATTATAAACTTCAATCAGAGGACTCAACTGGACACCTTGGCAATCCCGGTAATGCGATGGCAGTAACGGCTGTCAGTATCAGGGAGAACAACACAACAGAGTTGTTTGATTACCGGTTGGAACAGAACTACCCGAATCCGTTCAATGCCACCACGATGATCCCGTTCAGTCTGAAGGAAGAGGGATCAGTCACGATATCCCTGTACACCACGACGGGAGAGAAAGTAGCCACACTTGCATCCTCCCATTATGCCAAAGGGAGTTATGAGATCAGTGCCGATCTCGGTCACCTTGCATCAGGTATCTACCTGTACCGGATAGAGGTGCATAACGGGAACAGGATGCCGGTTTTCAGGGATATGAGGAAATTAGTGATGGTAAAGTAGATTGATCGTAGGCTATACTTTGCATTGCATTTCCATCCATTCTTAAGTAACTTTAAATTCTGTATTTCTATTCCGGAGCATAAAAATAATGTTACAATTCTTTAAGAAGCTGTTTGGTGATAAACATCAGCGCAACATCAAACCGCTTGAACCGATTGTCAAAGAGATTAATGATTATTATGAGACTTTCAAGGGACTAAGTGATGATGAACTGCGTGCAAAGACGGCTGAGGTAAAAGCGGTTATTCAGGAAGAAACCGCAGAAATAAGGGATTCGATTGAGAAAATCAATATTCAGCTGAAGGAAGATGCCGAAGCTGATGCGAAGGCACTTGCAGATGAAAAAGAAGCATTACAAAAAGAACTTGATGAAAAGTATGAAGATATCCTTGACAGGGTACTTCCAGAAGTATATGCCATTGTAAAGAGCACTTGCGAACGGTTATGTGGTAAGTCCTGGAGTGTGATGGGGCACAAGATCACCTGGCAGATGGTACCGTTTGATGTACAGCTGATGGGCGGAATTGTGTTGCACCAGGGCAAGATAGCAGAAATGGCTACCGGTGAAGGAAAAACACTTGTTGCCACTCTTCCGATATTTTTGAACGCTCTCACCGGGCGTGGTGTCCACCTTGTTACCGTAAACGATTACCTTGCACAGCGTGATGCCGAGTGGATGGGTGAAGTGTACACGTTTCATGGTCTGACGGTCGGTACGATTCTTTCCAACATGAATCCTGATAAGCGCCGCGAAGCATATAACTGTGATATCGTGTATGGTACCAATAATGAGTTTGGCTTTGACTACCTCCGTGATAATATGGCATCCGGTAAGGAGTATCAGGTACAACGTGAGCACATCTATGCTATCGTGGACGAAGTTGACTCGGTTCTGATTGATGAAGCCCGTACACCACTGATTATTTCCGGTGCCGTTGATTCTGATGATCAGAAGTTCAACGAGATGAAGCCGAGGGTGGAACGCCTTGTGAAGCTTCAGACGCAATTTGTGGCGAAGATACTGGGTGATGCAGAGGAAATGCTTGCGAAAGCTGAAAAGAAAGAGGATGTCATTGAAGCAGGAAAACTGTTGTTGCGTGCATCCCGTGGTTTGCCAAAGAGCAAAAAGCTTTTCAAATTAGTTGCTGAGCCAGAAAATAAAAATCTGCTGCAGGATACAGAACTTGAGTTCCTCCGGGAAAAAGGGAAGAATATGTATATCATTGATGATGAACTGTATTTCGTTATCGATGAAAAAAATCACACGATTGATCTGACAGAAAAAGGTCGCGAGGAGCTCTCCCACACGACTCATACCGATAAAAACTTTTTTACCCTGCCCGATTTGGGTACTGAGATCAGTAAGTTTGAAAACTCCACTGAGCTTACCGGTGAAGAAAAAGCCAAAATGAAGGCTGATCTGTACCGTGACTTTTCCGAAAAGAGTGACCGTATTCATACGATTCATCAGCTGCTGAAAGCGTATGCCCTTTATGAGAAGGATGATGAATATGTGATTACGGAAGAAGGCAAGATTGCGATTGTGGATGAATTTACCGGCCGTGTACTGGCGGGAAGACGATATTCAGATGGGCTTCACCAGGCAATTGAAGCAAAGGAAAACGTAAGGGTTGAGCGTGACACCCAGACGCTGGCAACCATTACCCTTCAGAACTATTTCAGGATGTATAAAAAGCTTGCCGGTATGACGGGTACTGCTGAAACAGAAGAAGGCGAGTTTTTTGATATCTACAAGCTTGAAGTTGTGGTGGTGCCTACGAACAGACCAATCACCAGGGATGATCAGGATGATTCTGTTTACAAAACAAAGCGTGATAAGTATAACGCCGTTGTTGATAAAATTATAGAGATTAGGAATTCCGGCCGACCGATCCTGGTTGGTACTACCTCTGTTGAGGTTTCTGAAACCGTGAGCCGCTTACTAAAACGGGGTGGAGTGCCTCATAATGTGCTGAATGCGAAGCAGCATCAGCGGGAAGCTGAGATTATCTCACTCGCAGGTGAGGCAGGCGCCGTGACCATTGCGACCAACATGGCAGGTCGTGGTACGGATATCAAGCTGGGACCTGGGGTGAAAGAAAATGGCGGTCTGTTTATCCTTGGTACCGAACGCCACGAATCGCGCCGTATTGATCGGCAGCTGCGTGGTCGTTCAGGTCGTCAGGGGGATCCAGGTACAACTAAGTTTTTCCTCTCACTTGAGGATGATCTGATGAGGTTATTTGGCAGCGATCGTGTAGCGCCAATCATGTCCCGGCTTGGATTGCAGGAAGGTGAGGTGATACAGCACCCACTGATCACCAAGTCAGTGGAACGTGCCCAGAAAAAAGTAGAAGAGAATAACTTTGCTATCAGAAAGAGACTGCTTGAATATGATAACGTGATGAACCAGCAGCGTGAAGTTATTTACGGAAAGAGGCGCAGGGCTCTTGAAGGTGAACGGCTGAAGAGTGAAATCCTCGAGATGCTTGAGGATATGGTTACTGAAGTTATCGAAAAGCATTATGAGAATGCTGAAATCGATCTTATCAAAGAGCAGATGCTTCACTATTTTATGATCGATCTCCAGATTGACCCGTATGACTTCGAAAAAGCCGGTAAGGATGGGCTGAAAGAAAAGCTGATTGGTGCTGCGAAAGAGTTCTATCAGATGAAGGAAGAACGCCTGAGCAGTGAGCTGATGGCAAGAATAGAGCGGTATGCAGTGCTTTCTGTGATCGATACGAAATGGAAAGAGCACCTGAGGGAGATGGATGACCTGAAAGAAGGCATTAACCTCAGGGCATACGGTCAGAAAGATCCGCTGCTTGAGTATAAGTCTGAAGCATTTAAATTGTTTGTTGCGCTGATCGAACAGATCAGAAACGAAAGTGTCTCTTTCTGTTTCAAGTTTTTCCCCCAGACAGAGGAAGAAGTGATGGAGCAGAGAAGGCGGCAGATGCGCGGTAGAATGATGGAGTCAAAACAGGATACTTCAAATATTGGACTTCGCAGCAGCGGAAGTGAGGCTCCGCCTCCCGGTAAGCCTCAGCCCGATAAAGTTGATCCGAAAGTTGGAAGAAATGATCCGTGCCCCTGCGGCAGCGGCAAAAAGTATAAACAATGTCACGGCAAAGTGTAAGTGAAGAAAATTGAAGCTATTGTCCGTCCGTTTAAAATCGAAGAGATAAAAACGGCTTTAATTGAGGAAGGTATAAAAGGACTGACCATAACCGAGGTTCGCGGTTATGGCAGGCAGAAAGGTCATAAGGAAACATATCGAGGCAGTGAATACCAGATTGAGTTCGTACCGAAAATGAAAATTGAAGTTGTTGTACCTGACCGTCAGGCAGAACGGGTGGTATCCATTATACTGGAGAATGCCCGTACGGGTCAGGTTGGTGACGGAAAGATTTTTATTTTTGATGTACAGGACGCTATCCGCATTCGCACTGAAGAATCTGGCGAAGATGCATTGTAACCTTATTCCCCCGCATATTGGATGTACTGTATGAAAAGCAGCAAGCAGTTCCTTGTTTATGGTTCCTTCCTCCTTTTTACTGCATTTTCGGTGACCGGATGCAGTATCTGGAGCAATTTTACCACGTTTTTTAATCTCTATTTCAACGCAAGTCAGCTATTTGAGGAGACCGAAACTCTGGTGCTGGCAAAGCGGAGTGATTTGTTTGAGTTTTCCGAATTCACCATTGATGCAACGCTCGACCGGAACTTTACAAAAGTTATCGAGAAATGCTCAAACATCCTGCAGTTTAATGAAAACAGTTCTTACGTTGATGAAGCCCTGATGATGCTGGGCAAGTCATTTTACTATCAGAAAAATTACACGAAGGCGATCCGGAAATTTGAGGAACTGGTACAGAATCAGCCCGAAAGCCCGTATGTAAATGAGGCGAAGCTTTGGATTGCCAAAGTACAGTTTCAAAGCAGACAGTTCAGCCAGGGACTTTCCGGATTAAGAAAAGTGCGTGACGCAGCGATCGAAGCTGAAGATGAAGAGCTGCTACGCTCTACCTACATTGAAGAGGTCAAGTATCTTGCCTATGCAGAAGAATATGCTGCTGCTGTAACTGTTGCAGAGTCATTACTTACCATACTGGATGATGGTGCCATTCAGGCGTTTGTGGTCAACAAGATTGGTCAGTACCAGATAAAGATGAATAATCTGGACCAGGCAGAAAAATCATTTGCCAGGGTTATGGATTATTCACCTGCCTTTGACACTGAATTTGCAGCTATTATGAATCTGGGTAAGGTGAAACGGGATCTGGGAAAAACTGATGAAGCTCTTGAATTATTCAATGAACTGAACAGGCTTGATAAGTACCGTGATTCAAAGCCTGCCATCCTGATTCAATTGGGTAAGACGCACCGAACACTCGGCGATTACGAGTCTGCCTATTATGATTTTTTGATGGTTGATACCGGCTATGCAAATACCCCTCAGGTGGGTAATGCACGGTATGAGATGGCTGAAATGTATGAGCGTGATGTGAGAAACTTCGATTCCGCATCAGTGTTTTATGCAAAGGCAAAATCATCGCAGGCAACGGATGAGTATATTGATCTGATCAGGGAACGGACACGCTTATTCAATAAATATGAGAGCGTAAATGGAATCCTGAGTGGGTACCGGAAGCAATATTTTTATCTGATGAACCCCGAAGAGTTTAAAAAAGATTCACTGGAATATTACGCTGACAGTCTGA
This sequence comes from Bacteroidota bacterium, assembly GCA_023406915.1. Taxonomy (GTDB): domain Bacteria; phylum Bacteroidota; class Ignavibacteria; order Ignavibacteriales; family Ignavibacteriaceae; genus JAEXTR01. Next base: position 6,541 of record JAEXTR010000073.1, on the reverse strand, counting down.
AGGCTGCTAAAGAACGGGAGTTACTCACCCTGTTTGGCACTACGATTGATACTACCAAACCTATTGATACTCTCTTGGTGTTCAGTGACACTGCACGACTCGTGCTGAGTAATGAACTTGCATTGCTGGGGTATGATACATTGCAGATTAAGGACTCTATTCAGAAGGTGATTGTATTCAAAATAGATAGTCTGCGCAGCGCTGCTATTCAGAAGGGGAATGCTGCCATCATCCCCACCCAGGACCCGAAACAACAGACCGGAAATATGCCCACAGATCAGACAAAGAAGAAGTCTCCCCCTGTGTTCCCGACTATTTCTGAGGACAGTCTGAAAACTTTATTGGCAAAAAATTCGCTTGAAATGGGAAATTTGTTCTTTATTGAAATGAATATGCCCGATTCAGCGCAATACTATTATTCCCGCATCACTGAAGAATATCCGGCAACTTCGGTATATGAGGAGGGGGTTTTCGCACTCGCAAGTTATTACTCAACTGTTGATTCCACTGAACTTTCTGACAGTCTGTTTAATGTAATCTATACAACTTCTTCAAATAACAGATTAGTGAATGCCGCTGCTCAGAAGCTCGGTAAGCCGCGCGTGGATCTGAAACCAGACCCGGCAATTGCTGTACTGAAGAAGGGAGAAGATGAGACGGAGGCAAAAGAGTATAAGAAGGCAGTTTCAACATACTACTCAGTTTATACGCTTCATCCTTCCTCACAATATGTGCCCCGAGCTCTGTACAGTGCCGGGTATGTACTCGAAAACTATCTTGTATGGAATGATTCAGCTGCAGCGGTGTATGATACGCTGCTCAGAGTATTTCCTCGTCACGAGTTCTCCGGCAGAGTCTCATCCAAGATGGCGTTTTACCGGCAGGAAAAAGCCAGGATAGAAAAGGAACGCCTGGATTCTCTCAAGGCAATCGAAGATGCCAAAAAGGCATTGGCAGATTCTCTTGAGGCAGCACGTTTGTTGAAGCTGGAAAAGCAGAAGGACTCCACGGGCACTATTTCTCAGGACAGTCTGCAAATGCATGATAGTTTGCATATCAGGGAAAACACCTTGCCGGAGCTGAAGGATAGTTCCATCTCACCTGCTGATTCATCCTGGATGTTCCCTCAGGAAGAAGGGGGTGAGAAAGATACCCTCAAGAACCAGAAACAAGAAGGTGAAAGCCAGGGTGTCTGGTTCAGGCGGGAGTATGCCCCTGACGGGGCATCGAACAGACGCCAGTACGCCTTGGTCTGGTGTCGTTCGCGCTTAACTGCAAGTTACGCAGCATAACCCGAGGTTCCCGTGATAAAACGGAGGGACCTTGCAGGAATTCTGGAAGAAGGGGAGGGGCTTCAGATTGAGTTTAAAATGAAGTTTACCTCCCCTGAAAAAATCGCAAAGGAAATGATTGCCTTCGCGAACACCAGGGGCGGCTATATCTTCTTTGGTATTGATGACTCTGGTGATATTTTCGGAGTTGAGAGCGAAAAGGGAGAGGCTGATCAGATCAGGGAAGCCGCTGAAAAGTATTGTGAGCCACCCCTTACCTATAAAATACAGTACCTGCCGTATGACGATAAGGAAATTGTAATCGTCGAGATACCCGAATCAAAGGTAAAGCCCCATCGGATACAGGATTATAAAGCAGAGATCGATGTATCAACCGCAGCAGTCTATGTTCGGGTTGGTGAAAAAAGTGTTCCTGCAAGTAAGGAAATGATCCGGTTTATGCGGTCAGCCGGTGCAGGAAAGACTCTGGAGAAATATAGTATCGGCACCCTTGAGAAAGCAGTGTTCCAGTACCTGCAACAGCATGAATCGGTTACGGCAGAAGAACTTGCCGGGCTATTGAATGTATCAGGACGTCGTGCATCCAGAACCTTAGTGAAGCTGGTGAGGGCGGGATTGCTGCTGATACACACACGGGGGAATGGGGAATCATATTTCACGCCGATGGAATGAGTTATGGAAAATTTTGCGGTTCAGAAGAAGATTTTTTGTTTTGAAAACGTGTACAGATTTCTTATTTTTCTAGTCTGAAAAATATTTGGCGAGGTAGCTCAGTCGGTCAGAGCAGTGGAATCATAATCCACGTGTCGGGGGTTCAAATCCCTCCCTCGCTACGATACAAACGGAGTATTTATGTTTGAACTTGTTTTAATATTGTGCGCACTGTTATCGGTCGTATTAGTCGTCGTGGTCCTGCTTCAGGCAAGTAAGGGCGGCGGACTTGCCGGTATTGCAGGCGGATCACAACAGATCGGTACGATGTTCGGCACCCGCAGAACAGCTGATTTCCTGTCAAAGGCTACCTGGTATGTAGGAGCAATCCTGCTGGTACTTACCTTGATTGTGAATCTGTTTCTCTTACCTAAGGGTGAAGATTCCAGAGAGAATCAGAGGATTGAAAATATCCTTAAAGCTCCTCAAGGTGCTACAACAACCCCTCCAAACGCCCCGAAACAATAATTTTTTGTTAGCCGGGTACTGGTATCAGTACTCGGCTAATATCCTGATAATATCATCCTGAATATTTCTATAAAAATCAGCTGATTTCTGTGAGTAATTAAACAGAATGCTGACGATAAGATCGTCGTCACTTGCTGTCTTAATGTACCCGCTCAGTGTTACCACGCCGTTCAGTGTACCGGTTTTACCGCGGAAGTTGTACTCTGCGAGGGTACCGGATAACCTGCCTGAGAGTGTACCATCTACACCAGCGATACTGAGGGAGTTGGCATACAATTCGTATTTGTCCAGATCAAAGTAAATCATTTCCAGCAGCTTTACGATTGCCTCTGCTGAAACACGATTTGACCTTGAAAGTCCTGAACCATCAACAAATACAGTACCTTTTCTGTAAAGATTATAATCCTTCAAAAACCTGATTATCGCCTGGGCTGCATTGGTACCATTCCCCTGGGATTGTGATGCGTGTGCACCAACAGATTTGAAAAGGCATTCTGATATAAAATTGTTGCTTCGCTTATTGGCTATAGAGATTACCCGTTTAAGCGGGACAGCAATTTCATCCAGTTTTGTATAATCAGGAGGGGTAATACCGATATCAACAACATGGTCAACGGTGATTCCCTCATTCAGTAAGTAGTCCCGAAGCAATCGTGCAGCGTGGAGCGGGGGATTCTGAACGCTGACGGTTCTTGTCAGTACACGTCTCCGCTTTTTGTACGTTTCGGTCGTCTGGTTATAGTCAACCACCAACGCAGAAATGGGTGGAAGGCGGTTGGCGTCAGTTTCATCTTCGATCCAGTCACTCCGTCTGTACACATCATCAAAATAGCTGTCATCACCATAAATCCTGCCGTTGACCTGCCTGATTCCTTTCGAAGCCAGATTTCGCGCCAATTGCTGCATATCCTCACGGGTAAAAAGTGAGTTCCCAAAGCCTTTGATATACAGGTCACTATTGATAACACCATCATTCAGGTTTGCGTCTTTACAGTACAATGCGGTCTGGAAGGTGAATGAGTCACCAAGGATAAAGAGCGCTGCAGCAGTAGTGAACACTTTTGTATTCGATGCAGGGATAAAGGGAGTATGGGAATTATACTCAAAGATAGTATCTGCTGTCAGCGGATTCAGGATAAGAATACCGTAATTCGTTGAAGCAGGAACTGATTGCAGTACATCATTGATCCTGTTACGGATTGAGGATTGTGGCAGCAGAGAGGCAGAACTCAGCAGCAGAAAAAGGATCAGTGTGACGGGGGATCGTAGCATAGGCAGATATGAATTTTGTTGCAATTAAGTGGAAAAAGAGTATATTAAAAAGTACAAATAATTACACAATTCGGTATTTAATTTAACTTCAACGGAACAGTTATGCAAAAATTACGCAAGCCGGATAAAGCTTATAACAATGAAAACTTTTTATTATCCCCAGATGCCAGAACGCTGAGAATTCTTTCAGAGTATCTGGAACCAGCTGCACGGTTTAAAAAGCACCGGGTACTGGATACAATCGTGTTCTTTGGGTCGGCAAGGATCGTTTCCAAAAAGGAAGCGACAGCCGAATACAACAGGATCAAGAATGTTGACCCTAAAAGCGATCCTGATTTTGCAGCAAATCTGCGAAAAGCTCAGGTAGCAGTAGAGATGTCTCAGTATTATGAAGACGCCGTAAAGTTGTCAAAGATGCTTACGGAATGGTCAATGCAGCTGCCTGGTGATGAGAACCGGTTTATTGTTACCACTGGTGGCGGACCGGGAATCATGGAAGCAGCAAATAAGGGTGCAAAACTGGCGGGAGGATATACAGCCGGACTTGGAATCAGCCTGCCGAAAGAAGAACAATTAAATAAGTTCGTCAGCCCCCAGTTGGGATTTGAATTCCATTACTTCTTTATGAGGAAGTTCTGGTTCGTGTACATCTCAAAGGCATTGCTGGCATTTCCGGGTGGATTTGGAACCTGTGATGAGCTTTTCGAGCTTCTGACATTGGTTCAGACAAAGAAAATCCGTAAGAATCTCTCAATCATCCTGTATGGTGAGAAATTCTGGAAAAGCATCATGAATTTTGACGCTCTCGTAGAATATGGAATGATTCACGAAAACGACAAAAAGCTATTTACGTTCTGCAACACACCTCAGGAAGCATTCGAGGTGGTCACGAACCATTTTAATAAGCTTTATCTGAAGAGTAAGTAGAAATCAGCAGAAAAAGAGAGGGCGGGGACTATTCGTCCCTGTTCTCCATTCTGTGCATACGGCGGACAGCTTTAATCTTTTCCATCCGCTTCTTTACGGAGGGCTTAACGAAAAAAGTTCTCTTTTTGAATTCCTTTAAAATACCTGAGCGCTCATATTTTTTCTTGAAGCGTTTCAGCGCTCTGTCAATTGATTCATTTTCCTGAACCGTAATACCAATCAAAGATGTATCCTCACTTTACTGTTGAACAATAGGGGTTTCTAATATTTTTCTTACGCCATGGTTACGGAACTCAACCTGAATTGAGCCCTTTCCATCTGAGAGCTGCTCTTTGGCAATAACAACACCGTGATCATCCCATTTTTCGTGGTAAATTGCCTGCCCAACATCGTAGTTCATGCTTGGAGAATAGTTAATTGCACTATCTTCCTCAATGTTCTTTACTGACGGTTTGGCTTCTTTACCGATCGAATCCAGCGAGATGATGGTCGTTTGTTTGCATTTCTTACATTTTGCCCAGCGTTGAGTCTCCTCACCGCCAAGCGCAATGTTGCCAGTCAGTTCCATTTTGGTAACGGCTGTGCAGAAATTGCAATAAGCTTCGATGTTTTTGATTTTTGCCATAGGCGTAACTTTACTGATAATTCTAGTTAAGAAATATACTAAAAAGGGCATGGAAAAACAAATACAGCGCTTTTGATTTTTCCATCCGGATTTTTGGCTTACCAAACATCACACTTAAGATCACAGAAAATCTGATATCTTTACTACTTTCCCAATGAAGTGATTTTTTTTTCTTAAATTGCATTATGACAGATACGCGAAAATTATGCTTCTAAAAGTTATTTCGGAATCAAAAGCCGGTCTTGCAAGAAAAACCAATGAGGATTCGGCGTATGTCCGCAGTTTGGCGGACGGGTTACTCGCTATAGTATGTGACGGTTTAGGCGGAAACAAGGCGGGAGACATTGCAAGTAAAATTGCCTGTGATGAAATAGCCCGTTTCTTTGTCGGGGACGAAGTTCACCGGTATCCGGAACGATTGGTGAACGCTCTGGATTATGCTCATCACCATCTCATGGAAAAATCATTCTCACATGAAAATTTCAGTGGTATGGCAACTACTGCTGTGTCTCTGTATATCAGCAGTGATGCTGCCTACTGGGCACATGTTGGAGATTCACGTCTGTATTTTTATTTCGACGGTGAACTGCATCGCCTGACGAAGGATCATTCCCTTGTTCAGAGGTTGCTGGATGAAGGGTATATCAGCGAAGATGTTGCTGCAATACACCCGCAGAAAAACATTATTACCCGTGCATTGGGTGATAAGCGACAGGATCTGAAAGTTGACTGTGCCTCACTGGTGCTGGATGAAGATCAACCATGGAAGTTTATGCTCTGTTCAGACGGAGTGACTAATGTGGTGCGGGATGAGGAATTGGTATCATTGCTTGCCAATGATGACCTCGATGAAGTTGAAGAGCAGATCGTTGAGCTTATTGAAAAACGGGGTGCACCGGATAATTTCACCTTCATCATAATCAGTAATTCAATGACCGGATAAGGTAGAGAGCTATGATCGGAACCATCATCGGAGATTATAAGATTGTTCAGCTGCTTGGTGAAGGCGGTATGGGATCGGTGTATAAGGCAATCGATCTTAAACTTGAGCGCTATGTTGCCCTTAAGATTCTGAAGCAGCAAACAACCCACAGCCCTCAATTTATTGAAAGGTTTAAGCGGGAAGCCAAAAATCAGGCAAAGCTTAATCACCCAAATATCATATCTGTGTATGGGTTTGTAGATTACCAGGGTATTTTGGGTATTGCGATGGAGCTATCTGATGGTGAAACGCTCGAAAAACTGA
>JAEXTR010000072.1 GCA_023406915.1 Bacteroidota bacterium | reverse complement strand
GCATCATAGAAGAATCCTTTCCCCATTTGATTGCATAAAAATCAGTATATTACTTAGTTAATATCTAAAAATTGGAGATTGTTTTCGCCGGAAGTGCATCAAATGGACGCCTTAATGCTAAGGTACTGCTGCTGAATCAGAGCTTTGAACCCTTAAAAATCTGTTCACTTAAAAAAGCCATTACCCTTATCTTTTTACAAAAAGCTGAGGTGGTTATTGAAGACGAAGTTAAAAAAGTCAGATCAGTTTCAATGGCTTTTCCAAGTCCGAGTGTGATCAGACTGAAGAGATATGTTCGGGTACCATTCAAAAGTGTCGTACTTTCACGCAAGAATATCTTTCGGCGTGATAGCTTTGTATGTGCTTATTGTGGCAGAGGTGACAGACAACTTACGATTGATCATATTGTTCCGAAATCATTCGGTGGTGATGACTCATGGAGCAATCTTATCACTGCATGTGTTTCCTGCAACAATAAAAAAGGTGACAGAACTCCTTCCGAAGCTGGAATGGGACTGTTATTCAAACCGTTTGTTCCAAGCCACATTATTTTCTTAAAAAATTCGGTCAACAAAATCGATCCCAAATGGAAACCGTTTCTTTATCTTGAATAGTAAGAGTAGTATGAAAAAAAGAATTCTTAGCGGTATGCGTCCAACCGGAAAATTACATCTTGGACACTACGTAGGCGCACTTTCTAACTGGGTTAAGTTGCAACATGAATATGACAGTTACCATCTGGTTGCTGATTATCATGTCTTAACAACCCGTCTTGATACCTCCACTTTTTATGATGACTCCATTGAAATGGTCATCGACTGGCTCGCGGCAGGGCTTGATCCGGAAAAAAGTCCATGTTTTCGCCAGTCACAGGTGAAAGAACATACAGAATTGTTCCTCATATTTTCTATGCTGATTACCGCTAACAGGCTGGAAAGGAATCCTACCCTTAAAGATCAGGTCCGGGATCTGGATATCAATCAGGTGGTTTACGGACATCTTGGCTATCCAGTACTTCAGGCGGCAGATATTCTTCTCTACAAGGGTAGTGTTGTACCAATTGGTGAAGATCAGGTACCCCATCTGGAGATTACCAGGGAGCTTGCCAGGCGGTTTAATAACCAGTATGGAGTAACTTTCCCTGAGCCTGAGCCCTTACTCACCAGGTTTCCCAGACTTATTGGTCTTGATGGAGAAGCCAAAATGAGTAAGTCACTTGGAAACACAATTCTGCTCTCGGATGATCCTGCTACCATTGAGCAAAAGCTTAAGAAAGCAAAAACAGATATTCTGAAATTGCGCAAAGGTGATCCCGGAAGACCCGAGATTTGTACTGTGTTTTCTTATCATAAAACGTTTAATCAGGATGAAACGGAACAGATCGATGCTGATTGCAGGAGCGGCGTATTAGGTTGTGTGGATTGCAAAAAACGCTGTTCTGCCAGAATAAATGAGTTCCTGTCTCCTATACTGGAAAAAAGAAGAGCGTTAGAACAAAAACCCGAGTATATTCTTCAGGTGCTTCAGGATGGTGAGGCCAAAGCCAGAAAGAATGCATCCGAGACTATGGCTTCGGTTCGCGAGAATATGAGACTTGGCTAGCCGAAGAGTATGCATAAAATAAAGCTGCAAAACTTTGAAGGTCCACTTGATCTGCTCCTGTTTTTTATAAAACGGGATGAGATGGATATCTATGATATTCCGATCTCAAAGATCACAAAGGAGTTTCTGGAGTATGTCAATTTCATTAAAGAGCTTGATCTTGAATATGCAGGTGATTTCATTCTGTTAGCTTCAACGCTAATGCACATCAAGGCAAAGATGCTGCTTCCGCGTGAAGTTGACGAGAAGGGTGAGATAATTGATCCGCGAAGTGAATTAGTTGACCGCCTTCTTGAATATAAGCGTTACAAAGAGATGGCAGAAGAACTGAACTACTTTGAGTCGGTCGGTAGGTCCATTTCATTCAGGGGCAATAATCAGTACGATGAGAGTGTGAAACCTGCTGATTATGAAATCCTTCTGAGAAATGTGACTGTCTTTGATCTTGTGAAAGCCTTTCAAAAAGCAATTAAACAGGTAAAGGAAGAACCTGTGCATATTATAAAGAAACCGCCGGTCTCAATTGATGATCAAATGCTGTTCATCCGTTCCAAACTGACGATATTCCGGGAACTGCATTTTCTTAGTCTGGTAAACGAAATCAGGGAACGAATCAGACTGGTAGTAACTTTTATTGCATTGCTCGAGATGATCAAAATGCAAAAGATTGGGTTGAGACCTTCGGATGAGTTCAACGATTTTGTTGTGTACGCTTTAGAAGGATTATACGATGAGTAATAACGCAGTCGATATTTCCATCATTGAGTCTTTGATTTTTGCTGCAGATGAGCCTTTACGGGCACAGGAGATCATAAGAATCATTAAGGCGATCGACGGTGAAGACCAGAAAATCTCTGAAAATAATATTGATGAAGCAGTTGAAAGCCTGAACACAATCTATATTGAGCAGGGAAGGCCTTTTAACATCAGACGTATTTCTGAAGGATATGTGTACGCTACTAACCCAAAGTTTGCGAAGTATGTGGGTTTTCTATCTGCGGAGAAGAGTAAACGTAGGTTGAGTCAGGCTGCCTTGGAAACGCTTGCGATAGTTGCCTATAAGCAGCCGGTCACTAAACCGGATATTGAGGCAATCCGGGGAGTTAACAGTGATGCTATTCTTTCTACGTTATTGGAGAAAAATCTAATCACAATATCCGGCCGCGCTGAAACAATTGGGCGTCCTTTGATCTTTAGCACAACAGAGGAATTTCTGAAGTATTTTGCGCTCAATAAGATCAGTGACCTCCCCAAACCAAGAGAAGTTGAAGAGATAATGCAGGACGAGGAATTCCTCGAACAAAAAAGAAAGATAATGATGAATCAGTTAGAAGAAATGATAGAAAACGAAGAAACACAGGTGCCTGAACAAGATGAGAATCAATAAGTTTATTTCAGAATCGGGGATCTGCTCCCGAAGGAAAGCAGAAGAATACATCAAGGAAGGCCGTGTGCAGATTAATGGTTATACGGTCAGTTCGTTATCAAAGTTAATTAATCCTGATAAAGATAAAGTTACGGTTGATGGTGAACTTATTAAACCGGAAAAGCGAGTATATTTCCTCATGAATAAACCAGCTGGGTATATCACTACCACAGAAGATGAGCAAGGGAGGAAAACGGTATTGGACCTCCTTATGAAAGTCAGGGAAAAGGTCTTCCCTGTCGGCAGGCTGGATTATAACACTACTGGTGTACTTCTTTTAACTAATGATGGAGATTTCGCTAACGCAATTTTACATCCTTCAAAGAAGATCCGGCGCGAATATACCGTAAAGATTCACCGTCCACTAATGAGTGAAGATGAAGCGCAGATGATGAAGGGGTATACAATTGAAGGGAAGAGAGGGAAGTTTGTTGCAATGAAGACTCTCAATAAAGAGCGTACGTCAGTCTCTGTAGTCAGTGAGGAAGGAAGAAATCATTTCGTTAAGCTAATGTTCAAGGCTCGCGGATATTTTGTCGAAAAGCTGCACCGTTCAAAATTCGGGCCATTTGATGTAAAGAGAATGCCTGAGGGTGCATACAGGATTGTATCTGAAGAAGAAATTAAAGAGTTCTACCGTGAGTACCGGAAATAAAGTAATCGTTCTCCTCCTGCTTGCTGTATTCAGCTTTAGAGGATATGCTCAGACAGATTCTGTGAATTCCTTCAGTACTGCAACACTGAAGGATTTTTCTGAGGAAATGCAAGAACATTTTGAAGACCTTGAATTCAGTAATGCTGTATGGGGTGTAGTAATACAATCGCTTTCAACCGGCGAGTATTTCTTTAAGCTGAATGATTCAAAGTTGCTGATGCCGGCATCAAACATGAAACTGGTAACTACGGCTGCCGGTCTAGTAACCCTTGGACCTGATTACCGGTTCAAAACTGAGTTACATGCACGTGGAACGATTGATGGCTCAATTCTTTATGGTGATCTTATCATCAGAGGGTTCGGTGATCCCACTATCTCAGGAAGATTCTACAAACAGGACATGTATCAGGTATTTTCTGATTGGGCGGATTCACTTTTGGAACTTGGCATTGATGAAGTGCGTGGGAATATCCTGGGTGATGACAATGTTTTTGATGATAAGGGGGCTGGGTATGGCTGGTCAATTGATGATGAGACTTATTGGTATGCAGCGGAAACTGGTGCAATAACTTTTAATGAGAATTGTGTAGATATCGTGATTCACCCTACTGCTACAGGTAGTAAGGCAAGGTTAGCCGTTGATCCTGAAACAAAATATATCATTGTTTTTAACAATGTTATGACTGTTTCCAGAGATTCCATTACTTCAGTTACCATCGAGAGAGAGCGTGGGACGAATGTAGTTAAGATAACCGGAACAATAAAAGAAAACAGTCCACCATTCAGAACTTATTCTACAGTCAATAATCCTACCCAGTTCGCTATGGTAGTATTAAAGGACATTCTTGATATGAAGGGAATCAGTGTCAGCGGTTATGTTGTTGATATTGATGATATTGAAGAGGTTGTCAATTATCGTAATACGAGATATTTGTTTACATATTATTCTCCGCCGCTGAAGGATATCATAAAGGTTATTAATAAAGACAGTCAAAACCTATATGCTGAACAATTATTAAAAATACTGGGTTATGAAGTATATGGGAAAGGTTCAGCGGAAAACGGTGTGCGCGTCGTGAAGGATTTTATGAATAAAATCGGCGTGAATAGTGAAAATATGGTTATTGCTGATGGCTCAGGTCTGTCAAGATATAATCTGATATCAACCGGACAAATCTCCCAGGTGCTGGGGTATATGTTCCGGCATGAGTATTTCCCGTTTTATTATGAGTCACTTTCAGTGGCGGGAACTGATGGTACTCTCGGGAAAAGGATGACAAAAACAAATGCCGTTGGAAATGTCCACGCTAAAACGGGTTACATTTCAAACGTTCGAAGTTTGTCCGGATTTGTCTCTACTGGTGATAAGGAACCAGTTTCGTTTTCGATAATCGCAAATAATTTTATCGTACCGGTAAAACTTGCTGAGAGAATGCAGGATTATGTTTGTACCAGGCTTGCAAGTTTTAAAAGAAAATAAATGGAGTTATGACTATGGAACATGTACAAGATGATTTAAATGCTCTGATGCAGCGTCGGTTGGAAGAGCTGGAAGAATTGAAAGAGAAAGGACATAATCCTTTTGCTTATTCGTTTGATATTAATAGTGATTCTGCCACGATTAAGAATACGTACGTTGAAGAGAGCAAAACTCAGGTTAAGATAGCTGGTAGGATCATGGCGATCCGCAGAATGGGAAAGGCATCATTTGCTCACATACAGGATGCTGAGGGAAGAATACAGATATATCTTAAAAAAGATGAGCTGGGTGATACCTATGATATTTTTAAGCTCCTGGATATTGGTGATATCATCGGTGTTGAGGGGTTTGTATTCAAAACCCGTACCGGTGAGATTTCAGTGCATGCCGAGAAAATGGTGCTCCTTACAAAGTCAATCCGTCCCTTGCCTATTGCAAAGGAAGTAATCGACGAAGCCGGAAATAAAACAGTCTTTGACCAGTTCGCTGATAAGGAACTTCGTTACCGTCAACGCTACATTGATCTTGTGGTCAATTCCGATGTCAGGGATGTCTTTATCAAACGGAGTAAGATAATAACTGCAATGCGCCGCTATCTTGATGAGGCAGGCATCATGGAAGTAGAAACACCCGTACTCCAGCCACTCTATGGTGGAGCTTCAGCCAGACCCTTTGTAACGCATCATAATGCTCTTGATATTGATTTTTATCTGCGTATCTCGGATGAGTTATACCTGAAGAGACTAATCGTGGGTGGGTTCAATGGTGTATATGAAATTTCAAAAGACTTTCGTAACGAAGGAATGGATAGAACGCATAATCCCGAGTTCACAATGCTGGAAGTCTATGTTCCGTACCGTGATTACGAGTGGATGATGGCTTTCGTAGAAAAAATGATTCATCATATTGCAGTCACAATCTTTGGAACTTCAACCTTTATGATTGACGGGAAGGAGATAAACTTCAATCCACCCTGGCAGAGAGTTTCAATGGTGCAGTCATTGCTTGAGAA
>JAEXTR010000006.1 GCA_023406915.1 Bacteroidota bacterium | reverse complement strand
AGCCAGAGGCATCCTGCGAATGATGAAAGAACGGTACACAGGACAGTTAACTGAATTGGCAGAATTCATGATGGATGGGAAGAAATTACCCGGCAGTATCAGTAAACCGATGGATACAGAAGAAGGTGCTGCAATACCGGTTGAGTATCTGTTAAAAGGCAACTACCCCAACCCGTTCAATCCTGAAACGGTGATAGAGTATGGAATACCGGAAGCAGCTGAGGTGACTCTTGAAGTATATGACATCATGGGAAGATTGATGAACAGAGAGACAAAAAACCTTCAGGCAGGATACCATTTTTATAGATGGAACGGAAAAGAGGCTGCTAGCGGAGTATATCTGTACCGCATAATGATGAAATCACAGAAAGACCAGAAGGTGCGGACATTCAGTTCAAAGATGATGTTGCTGAGGTAGAATTAGCATGAAAGGTAACAAAATCATTGGTAAAACTTTCTACAGCAGGGCGTGGTACAAGCACGCCCTGCTTCTGCTTTGTTTTCTCTTATTCTTCCTAATAGACAACACTCATGCACAAATCCACTATGTAAGCAAAAGTGGAAGTAATACCCCACCTTATATAAGCTGGAACACTGCTGCACATAAGATCCAGGATGCAATCAATGCAAGTAACAGAGGGGATACTGTACTAGTTGGAGTAGGAAATTATTATGATTCGATAAAAGTTGATAAGCGGCTGACGATTATTGGTGAAAAAGTGGATGAGACTATCATCAGAGGAGATAGTGTATTTGGTTGGCAGACCTTCATGGTCTATGATACCTGCAGGGTTGAAGGAATTACAGTAATAACAAGAGACGATTCACTAAGTACTAAGAGTTCCTATGGAATAGGGTCTTATATGCCTATTACAATCACCAATTGTATTGTTAAGAATTCTCACCGTGGAATCAATGTAAGTGGGGCTGAATTTGAAATCTCTAATGTGATTCTGACGAATATTATTGTTGGCTGTTATTTTAGTTCTCTGACACCATCAGAGATTGGCATATTAACCAATGCAAATATAGCAGTGAGGGAAATTAATAGTGTTTTCCAATGGCACCCAAGTGCAGCCACTTGGGTGGATTATGGGTCGTTTCATATCGATGGGTTAACTGCCATAAACATGAAACCCAGAGTTGCGGGAGGGGATTTTGGAGTCTTTAACAATTCATTACTACTGTCGGGGAGTATAGTCAATTCCTCGATTTCGAATTTTTGGGCAAGATGTATAGTTGTCTCAGCAAGAACAAACTATCAATACAGCATGGAAAATTGTGTTATGAATGGCGGGGACTATGGTGTCTATATGGTTGGAAGAAACCTTGTAATGCATAACACTATTCTTATGAATAATGAGATTGCTGTAAATACCTATCAAAATTACACCGGTGATTATAATCTGTATTTTAATAATGAGACCATAAGCACTGGTTCAACTTTTTACCAGGGAGAACATGATATTATTGCTGACCCGATGTTCGTGAATGCTACCGCCTATACACCACCCCCTCCAACAAAGTATGATTACCACCTGCAATATGGATCACCTGCCATTGATGCCGGGGCGCCATGGCTGCTGGATGCCGATGGCAGCAGAAGTGACATCGGAGTGTTCGGAGGTCCCGGAGGAAGCAGTTACCCGTATCAGGATTTCCCCCCACTGGCACCTAAGTGGATCAGTTCAAAGGTTGAAAACAAGACGGTTACCCTAAAATGGAAGAAGAACGGAGAAAGCGACTACCTGAAGTCATATCTCCACAGGAGTACGGTGCAGGGATATACCCCAGACTCCACCACCATTATTGCTGTGCTTGACGGATCAACCCTGCCTGATACTGCAATCTATACCGATACCCTACCCAGTTATGCCATACCGTATTACTATAGACTGCAATCAGAGGATTCAACAGGACACATTGGTAATCCCGGTAATGCGATGGCAGTAACGGCAGTCAGTATCAGGGAGAACAACACAACAGAATTGTTTGATTACCGGTTGGAACAGAACTATCCAAATCCGTTCAATGCCACCACGATGATACCATTCAGTCTGAAGGAGGAGGGATCGGTCACGATATCCCTGTACACCATGACGAGTGAGAAAGTAGCCACGCTTGCATCAGCCCATTATGCCAAAGGGAGTTATGAGATAAGTGCCGATCTCGGTCACCTTGCATCGGGTATTTACCTGTACCGGATAGAGGTACATAATGGTAACAGGATTCCGGTTTTCAGGGATATGAGGAAGCTGGTGCTCGTTAAATGAACAATGGACAATGGATAATGGACAATTGATTACGCCTCCGGCGGAGGATCATCCACCACAGGCAGACGAGTATTTCTTTCGAAGAAAGAATTCCCGAATAGCGGGACAGACTCCCAAATCGGAACAGGCGCGTCAGGTAGCGGATTGCCCATTCTCAGAATTGGACTAATTCTGCACTAAGTCTCAATTACTATTTGCCATCATTATTTCACATGAACCGAAAAAATGGGAAGTGAAAAAAGTGGGTCAGTATTGCATAAAATAGCTCAAAGGGTTATATTTGGAATCTTGGTCGCGCACAATGCCGGGATGGCGGAATTGGTAGACGCACAGGACTTAAAATCCTGAGGGATTAACTTCCCGTGCCGGTTCGAGTCCGGCTCTCGGTACACATTATGCACGATGGGTTCTTAGCTCAGTTGGTTAGAGCGTCTGTTTGACGTACAGAAGGTCACAAGTTCGAATCTTGTAGAGCCCACACTTTTTTTATGACGGTAGCATTGCTCCGTCATTTTTTTTATCCGAACGAGGTAAAATGGAACAGATGATCATTACATTTCCGGATGGGAACAGCAGGGAATATCCCGCAGGTACCAGCGCATATCAGATTGCGGCTTCACTTTCACAGCGTCTGGCAGATGACGCCCTGGCAGTAGTTATTAACGGAACTACCAAAGAGATAACCACGCCCGTTCATCAATCCGCTACCCTCAAGTTTCTCACTTTTCAGGATCCCGAAGGGAAAGAGATTTACTGGCATTCGACATCGCACCTGATGGCACATGCTGTTCAATCGATTTATCCTGAAGCCAAATTCGGTGTTG
This sequence comes from Bacteroidota bacterium, assembly GCA_023406915.1. GTDB lineage: Bacteria > Bacteroidota > Ignavibacteria > Ignavibacteriales > Ignavibacteriaceae > JAEXTR01. The sequence goes on along the minus strand of JAEXTR010000006.1, from coordinate 5,179 downwards.
GACCGGCAGTTGAGAGTGGTTTTTATTATGATATTGATATCAATACCAAGCTAAACGAAGAAGATCTACTGACCATCGAGCAGAAGATGATGGAGATTTCAAAGGAAGATAAGTCTTTTGAACGCTGCGAGCTCAGTAAAGCTGAAGCTGTGAAGTTCTTTACCGAGAAAGGGGATCAGTATAAAATTGAGATCCTCGAGGGGATCGATGAGACCGAAGAGAAAATTTCGATTTATAATGAAGGTGCCTTTACCGATTTGTGCACCGGACCACACCTGCCCTCTGCCGGCAAGATCAAATATGTGAAACTGTTAAGTGTATCTGGTTCCTACTGGCGCGGTGATGAAAAGAATAAGCAGCTCCAGAGAATTTACGGAGTGTCCTTCCCGAAGAAGAAGATGCTGGATGAACATCTTGAAATGCTTGAAGAAGCAAAAAAGAGAGATCACAGGAAGCTTGGGAAGCAGCTCGAGCTTTTCAGTATTCATGAAGAAGCAGGTGCAGGACTGATTTACTGGCACCCCAAAGGCGCCCGTATCAGGCTGGAGATTGAAGATTTCTGGAGAAAGGCTCACCTTGATAACGGCTATGAAATCCTCTATACCCCGCACATGGGGAAGAGCTGGCTGTGGGAAACCAGCGGACACCTTTCATCCTATAAGGATAATATCTATTCCAGTATGGAAGTGGATGAGTCGAATTACTATATCAAACCGATGAACTGCCCGTTCCATATCCTGATTTATCAGACCAAGAAGCATTCCTACCGTGACCTGCCGCTCCGCTGGGCTGAGCTGGGTACTGTGTACCGTTATGAAAAGAGTGGTGTTCTGCATGGGTTGCTCCGTGTCAGAGGATTTACGCAGGATGATGCCCATATTTTCTGTACCCCTGAGCAGATAGAAGATGAGATCAAGGAAGTAGTACGGTTTGCCCAGTATATGTGGAAGTCATTCGGTTTTACTGACCTGAAGTTTTACGTTTCCACAAAGCCTGAAAAGGCGGTAGGTGAAGATGCCAAATGGGAACATGCAACGCACTCCCTGAAGCACGCACTTGAAGCGATGGAAATTCCTTATGAAGTTGATGAGGGGGGCGGAGCATTCTATGGACCGAAGATTGACATAAAAATCAAGGATGCCCTGAAGCGTGAATGGCAGATGAGCACCGTGCAGTTTGATTTTAATCTGCCAGAACGGTTTGACCTTACCTATATTGGTGAGGATGGAAAAGAGCACAGACCGTACATGGTGCATCGTGCGCTGCTTGGTTCGCTTGAAAGATTCTTCGGAGTTTTAATTGAGCATCACGGCGGAGCATTCCCCGCATGGCTGGCACCGGTTCAGGTGGCAGTAATTCCAGTCAGTCAGACTTTTGCAGATTATGCATCAGAGGTTACCCGTCAGTTGAAAGCCGGAGGAATCCGTGTTGAGTATGACGAACGGAATGAAAAGATTGGATATAAAATCCGTGACTGGGAGACCAAAAAGGCACCCTATATGCTGATTGTGGGAGAAAAAGAGATGACAGCAAACGGAGTTTCCGTACGCCGGCATAAAAAAGGTGATGTTGGTATGATGGGAATTAATGATTTTATTGCTACATTACAGACTGAAATTTCCGAAAAAATTTAAAAACAACCAGAGAGGTCAGATATCGCGGGTGTTGATGAAGTTCGCATCAATGAAGAGATCAAATCACATACAGTGAGATTGATTGATTCTGATGGTACACAAATGGGTGTGTTCATTGTAAAGGAAGCAATCCGTATAGCCAGGGAAAAGCAGCTTGACCTGGTAGAGATTGCCCCAAAAGCAGATCCACCTGTATGCAAAATCATTGATTTTGGTAAATATAAGTACGAACAGCAAAAACGGGAGAAGACCCAGAAAAAAGCTCAACATGTTGTTGTAATGAAAGAGCTGAGGTTTCATCCCAATACAGACACACACGATTTTGACTTTAAGGCGAAACACGCCGTAAATTTTCTTGAAGAAGGGAACAAGGTCAAAGCAGTCGTAGTCTTCAAAGGTCGGGAGTTGGCATACACCGAAAATGGTGAGGAACTCCTCAACCAGCTTATCGAGCGCGTGAGCGATATAGCTAAGGTAGAAAGCCCGATCAAACTGGAAGGCAGAAATATGCACGTGATCTTAGTTCCGGTCAAGGGAAAAACAAAGAAAAAGTAAACATAAGGATCAAGATATGCCAAAGATGAAAAGTAACAGAGGCGCGGCAAAGACTTTCCGCAAAACTGCTTCGGGACGATTCAAGCGTAAGCAGGCTTACAAGAGCCATATACTTACCTCGAAGAGTACGAAGAGGAAGAGGAATCTGAGAAGAGGTACAATGGTCTCAGATGCCGATACACAGAAAGTTAATACAATGCTTCAATTATAGGAGATAGTACACCATGCCACGTTCTGCCAATAAAGTTGCTTCCCGTGCGCGTAAGAAGAAAGTTCTTGACCGTGCGAAAGGATACTGGGGAGCCAGAAAAAATGTTTTTACCGTTGCTAAAAACCATGTTGAAAAAGGCTTAACACATGCCTTCAGAGACAGACGGAATAAGAAACGCACCTTCCGCGGTATTTGGATAGTGCGTATCAACGCAGCCGTCCGCGAGCACGGAATGAGCTATTCACAGTTCATTCATGCGCTTGACGAAAAGGGTATCGTAATCAACCGTAAGATGCTTGCACACCTTGCAGTTGAAGAACCCGTGGCTTTCGCCGAGATTGTAAAATCCGTTAAGAGCTAAGCATTTTTTTAGACCCTCTCCTTTTATCCGGTACACCACCGGAGGGTGAGGGTTTTTTTATATATGAGGATGACTATGGTTGCCGACAAAGCCCGTGAACTTCGTGCTTCATTTGATGCAGAAATGACCAGCGTGCATGATGCTGCTTCACTTGAAGCCTTTCGAATCAAGTATTTAAGCCGAAGCGGATCCTTATCTGTGCTTTTTGAGGCATTAAAGGATGTTCCCAGGGAGGAGAAACCTGCTGCTGGCAAGGAGCTGAACTTACTCAGGAATTATTGTCAGCAGGCGTTTGACCAGTTACGTGAGACTGTTGAAGCGACTACCGGAACGAAAAAAGAGTTTATTGATCTTTCCCTTCCCGGCAGAGAGCCTGCAACCGGAAGCAAGCATATCATTATGCAAACGCTTGATGATATCATCACTATTTTCAGAAATATGGGTTTTTCAGTTGCTTCAGGACCTGAACTTGAAGATGATTACCATAACTTTTCTGCTCTAAACTTTCCACACGATCATCCTGCGCGTGATATGCAGGATACCTTTTTTGTGAATGACACCTTTTTACTGAGGACCCATACATCCCCAGTTCAGATCAGAGTAATGGAGCACCAGGCTCCGCCCATCCGCTCCATTATGCCGGGTAAAGTGTTCCGAAACGAAGCAGTAAACTCCAGAAGTTATTACTTTTTCCATCAGCTTGAAGGCTTGTACGTGGATGAGCATGTTTCGTTCGCAGAGTTAAAAGGGACACTGGTAAACTTTGCATATCAACTTTACGGCAGCAGCCTCAAGTACAGATTCAGACCCAGTTATTTCCCCTTTACAGAGCCAAGTGCTGAAATGGATATTACCTGTTTTCTGTGTGGCGGAAAAGGGTGCCGTGTATGTAAACATACGGGCTGGCTTGAGATCCTTGGCGGTGGTATGGTTGATCCTAATGTGTTCAACAGTGTGGGTGTTGACAGTGAACGGTATACCGGCTATGCTTTTGGTATGGGAATCGAAAGAATAGCACTTCTGAAATATGGCATAAATGACATCAGGCTTTATTTCGAAAACGACCTCAGATTCCTGAAACAATTTTAACGGCAGGTGCAGCATGAAGATTTCATTGAATTGGCTTAAAGAGTATATCGATCTTTCAGGATTAACTACCTCAGAAATTACTGAAGCCCTGACGATGGCGGGGTTGGAGGTGGATGAGGTGACTGATCAGAATCAGTTGTTTCAGAATTTTGTTATCGGGTACGTGAAGGAACGGATTGACCACCCTAAGTCGGATCATCTTTCACTGTGTACTGTATCCGTGGGTGAAAGAGATTTGCAGATTGTGTGCGGTGCGCCAAATGTTGCAGCCGGACAGACTGTTCCTGTTGCTGTTGAAGGGGCAGTAGTGCCTACATCAGGATTAAAGATTGCGAAAGTGAAACTGCGTGGTGTTGAGTCATTCGGAATGATCTGCTCAGAAGCAGAACTCGGGATATCTCAGGATCATTCAGGTATCATGGTTCTCCCGGCTGAGCTTACACCAGGGCAACCGGTGACTGAGGCATTACAGCTGAATGACGTCCTATTTGAAATCAGTATCACTCCTAACCGTCCTGATGCACTCAGTCATCTGGGGGTAGCGCGTGACCTGGCAGCCATTTTTAACCGTAAGATTATTATGCCCGATGTGACTTACCCTGAAGGTAAGGAATCGGTTCACGATCACGCAAAGGTTGAAATTATTGACCAAAATAATTGTCCCCGGTATTCAGCCATCGTAGTAAAGGGCGTAACTGTACAGGAATCACCAGAATGGATGAAGAGCCGGCTCCGTGCAGTAGGATTGAGACCGATCAACAATATCGTTGATATCACCAATTATGTATTGATGGAGTGTGGTCAGCCACTGCATGCCTTTGATCTGGATATGCTGGCTGATCAAAAAATTATTGTACGCACCGCTTCTGAGGGTGAGAAGTTTGTAACGCTGGATAGTCAGGAGCGAAAACTTCATGAGGATACTCTGATGATCTGTGACGGTATGAAGCCGGTAGCGGTTGCCGGGGTTATGGGGGGTGAAAACTCAGAAGTCACCACGGAGACAAAAAACATTCTTATTGAGAGTGCATATTTTCATCCATCTTCAGTCAGAAAAACATCCAAACGACTCGGACTATCCACAGACGCATCGTACAGGTTTGAAAGAGGCACTGATTACGGAAACACGCTTTTTGCAGCAAAACGTGCAGCAAAGCTGATGCGACAGATCGCAGGAGGCAATGTATGTGCGGGGTGCATTGATCAGGATTATATATCGGGCATTGAAACGAAAGTAAAAGTAAGATTCGAAAGAATCCGCAAGGTACTTGGTTACGAAGTACCTGCAGAAAGAGTTATCGGAATATTATCAGCACTTGGGTGCAAGCC
>JAEXTR010000287.1 GCA_023406915.1 Bacteroidota bacterium | reverse complement strand
TCAGGAAACCGAGTGCAAGCAACCGTAGATAAAACGGAAGATCATTCAATCGTGAACGGAGCGTACGGGCAGAGGGTGGAAGTAACTGCACATCAGAAAAGAGGAGAGCAGTATTTTTCTTTTTTGTCCGGTAGATACGAACAAATGCCAGTAAAGGCAGCAACAGCAGCAGGAAAAGCACCCAGGGGTATGCAAATGTCACATCAAAGTCAGGCATCAGGATGCTCCTTTGATGTATCGGGTACCTGTGCAGTGATAGTTCTTGACTGCTCAATCATCTGTGTATTGATCTTTTCATCCGGGATAAATTTTGCGAACTTAACCATATCAGCGTTGGAGAGAAACTGCGAAGTTGTGGTTACGACCTGCTGATCAGCACCGGCATTCCGGAGCAGTTCCAGTGTTTCTCCTGTAGTGGATTCAAGTGCAGGGATAGCATACGTTTCTTCAAAAAGCGTACGGATAATCTCTGTGATACGTGAGTGAAACTCCTTGATTTCACCTTTCTGCCAAAGCTGTTCCGCCTCAAGTTTTGCAATAGCAGCAAGGGCACGCTGCTTCGGAGTCAATACGATCTCTGGTTCGGGTTTCGGTGACTTCTTTCTCTTCTTCTTCCATAGATAGAAGGCTACGATGCCTGCCACCAGCAGAGCGAGGGCAATCAGCACATACGGTACGATTGATCCCCAGTCATAGGGGAGCTCAACCACATCCTTAATATCGATGAACGCTTTAGAAGTATCAACATCGACCGTGTGTACAGTAATCAGTACCGAATCTGTAATTGCCGCCAGGAGAACGGTATCTTTTCGCTGCACTACAGGACTCTTACCCCATTGGAACGAATCAGCAGGAACGGAAAAGGGAAGGTGGAAAGCAGGGATAAAGACATCACCCGAGTCAAAACCTGCAAACGTAAAGGCGTACACGGTTTTAGCCATTGTCCCTGCATCGTCACGGCGGAGAGAATCCACACTGACAAGATCGAGCATTTCCGGAAGTGAATCAGGTACTACCGGAAAAAAGAGCGCACCTTTCGGGTGGGTAATCTCAGCGGTGTATGAAATCAGGTCTCCAACGCGATAATCTTTCAGGTCAGTTTTCACTTTTACTGACAATTGTTGCGCCTGAAGCAATGCTGCGCTTAGCACGATGAAAAGGAAAACCTTTTTTACCATCTTTTTTCCCTCGACTTAAAGAAACTGATGAGGGGTTTAATGTAGTCTGCACCACTCATGGGGATGTAATCAACACCGGAGGCAGTCATAAACTCCTTGAGGCGTTCTTCACGGATTTTCTGCTGGGTCAGGTAATCGCGTCTGAACTTTGTGGATGAAGTGTCAATCACCATCATCCTGCCTGTTTCAGCATCCTGCACAGTCATCAATCCCGAAGGTATAAAGTCTTTTTCCCTGCGGTCCTTGATTGAGATGCACACCACATCGTGTTTTTTGGCAAGCATTTTCAATGACTTTTCATAGCCAGTGTCAAAGAAATCTGAAAGAATAAAAATGATACTCCGTTTATTCATGGCACGGTGGGTGAACTGTAAAGCATTGTTCAATCCTGAGCCTGTGCCTTCTGATTCAACAGATAACAGATCACGAACGATACGAAGGGCGTGTGATTTTGATTTTTTAGGGGGGACAAATTTTTCAACCTGTCCGGAGAAAAGGAGCAAGCCGATTTTGTCGTTATTTTTTAATGCTGAGAAAGCAATGATAGCGCTGATCTCAGCTGCGATCTGGCGTTTCAGGGCATACTCAGTACCAAAACCCATAGACCTGCTGACATCCACTAGCAGGAGCACCGTAAGTTCGCGTTCTTCTTCAAAGACTTTGACATAAGGATGGTCAAACCGGGCGGTGACATTCCAGTCGATGCTACGGACATCATCACCGAACTGATACTCACGTACTTCAGAGAAGTTCATTCCCCTTCCCTTGAATACGGAATGGTATTCACCCGAGAAGACATCATTCACAAGGCCACGGGTCCGAATTTCGATGTACCGGACTTTCTTCAGTAATTCACTGGTAGTCAGCATAGCTTACGGCACTTCAACCCGGTTCAGGATTTCTTCAATAATTTTTTCGGTAGTCACTTCCTCCGCCTCAGCCTCATAGGTAAGTCCAATTCTGTGGCGAAGTACGTCATAGGCAATCATTCTTACATCTTCAGGAATGACGTACCCTCTCCGCTTGAGGAATGCCATAGCGCGGGCACCGAGAGCGAGATTAATAGTGGCACGGGGAGATGCACCGTAAGAGATGAGCTGCTTCAGGTTATCGAGACGGAAAAGGTGTGGCTGGCGAGTTGCAGACACAATGTCAAGAATATATCCTTCAATCTTTTCATCCAGATACACTGAGCGCACCAGTTCCCTGCCCCGTCTGATATTCTCAACACTCACCACACGGTTGACCGTAGGTTCAGCCTCACCGGTATTTTGACGCATGATCTTCACTTCTTCTTCCCTGTTCGGATAGGTAATTTTCACCTTCAGCATAAAACGATCGACCTGGGCTTCTGGTAATGGGTAGGTACCTTCCTGCTCAATCGGGTTTTGCGTTGCCATCACTAAGAAAGGGTCATCGAGTTTAAAGGTTGACTCACCAATGGTGACCTGACGCTCCTGCATCGCCTCAAGCAAGGCACTCTGCACTTTTGCGGGGGCGCGGTTAATTTCGTCAGCAAGAATAAAGTTAGCAAAGACAGGACCTTTTTTAATCAGGAATGAGCCTTCTTTCTGATTGTATATCTGAGTTCCGATCAGGTCAGCAGGCAAAAGATCAGGGGTGAACTGCAGGCGGCGATAGCTTGCCTCCATGGTAGCTGCCAGAGTTTTGATTGCAAGAGTTTTTGCAAGCCCCGGTACCCCTTCCAGCAGAATATGACCGTTTGCAAGCAAACCAATCATCAGACGTTCGACCATCATTTTTTGTCCAACAATGACCTTGCCGACTTCAGTAACCAGCAGATCAACAAAAGCGCTTTCCCGGTTGATCGTTTCATTCAGGGCGGTGATATCTACACTCATTGTTTTCTGTTCCGTTCAATAATGAATAACAAATATTTGACGCATGCCTCCGCGCCAAAGTTCTAACCAAATAATAACTTATTGTGTCAATCCGGAGCAGACCTGCTGCACAGATTCAGGGCGGGGAGGATGCCACTTTCAAAAAAACTACAAAATATAAAATACGAAAAATTTCAGATATGTTGTTTCGGGCATTGCAGCCAGAACAGGGTGATCCGGTGCTGCGGTTGCTGTATGAAGAATTTTGTATTTTCTGCCTGATTTGCGGAATGCGGTATCGATCGCCTGTAACAGTGGTTCATTCTTTATATGAAATGAGCAGGACGAGGAGACCAGGATACTGGCCGGGGCTGCTACATGAATCGCCGCACGATGATGCTTTTCATACGCTTTTAGGGCAACGGGAATGTCTTTTCTGCTTTTAGTAAATGCAGGGGGATCAATCATCACCATCTGGTACTGCTTACCAGTGGAGGCAACTTTAAACAGGAAATCGAACACATCACCATGAACAAGGTTATGAGGTGCAGTAAAACCGTTCAGCTGAATATTCTTCTCAACCTGGGCAAGTTCATCTTCAGAAGCGTCGACAAAGTCAACTGAGACTGCCCCGCCCTTCATTGCATGAAGGCCAAAGCCACCTGAATTGCAGAAGGCATCGAGTACTGATTTCCCTGCCGCAAGGTTCTGGACATAAGCACGATTATCTGTCTGATCAAAGTAGAAACCTGTTTTTTGTCCGGATGAAAGATTCACAGAGTATTGAATACCGTTAACAAAAATCTCTTCTGTCGCTTCTTCCCCCTTCAGTATCTCATCCGATTCAGGCAGACCCTCGAGACGGCGAAGTCCCATCTGATGACGGGTGATCACGTTTTTTGCCTGAAACTCCTCAACCAGAACTGAGACAATAAATTCCTTATAGCGCTCCATACCTGCTGAGCTGATCTGGATAACGAAGGAGTTATTGAAACGGTCAATGATCAGTCCGGGAAGTCCATCACTTTCTCCAAACACAAGACGGCATGCATCACCCCTGAAAAGGATATCGCGCCGCAAAGATGCGGCACTGAGGATGGCAGACCTCAGGTAAGCATGGATATCTGATACATTGGTATCGCCAAGCAAACGCACTGCGATCAGTGAATTACGATTCAGAAAGCCAGACCCGATCTGTTCACCATTAGAGCGGTGAACAGTTACCAGGTCACCAGTGACTGCTTCAGGTTCAATGGAGGCGATTTCATTACTGAACACCCACAAATGTCCGGAGAGTATCCGGTGTTCTTCTTTTGGTTTAAGGGTTACTTTCACGATGACCTAAATGCTTTCAAGAACGCGGTTAATTTTTGCACTGATCTCTTCTGCAATATCATTCAGTTCAGGATTCAGTACGCTCTGCATCGTTTGCATTGGATTAACAGCTGCAATCACGATGCTATTCTCACCCTCCTGCCGGATAATAAAATTGCAGGGTAGCAACACGCCGATATTTTTCTCCTTCGAGACAGCCTGGAATGCAGACGGCGGATGACAGGCACCGAGAATCTGGTATTCCGGAATATCTGCATTGATCTTTTCTTTCAATGCTGCCTTCATGTTGATCTCAGAGATTACACCCATACCTTCTGCCTTCAACGCAGCAATAACAGCTTCTTTTATTTCAGCGAAGCTTCCTTCAACAGTCTTTTCATTACAATATGCCATGTCAGATTCCTTTGGTTTTAATGGTTGGATGCAAAACAGAAGTCTCAGGATTCATATTTCTTTAATTTACTGATCGTATCAAGGATCACCCCTTCACGCAGAGCGAAGTCTGAATAAATAACTTCCTGGATACCAAGGTGCTGGAAAATCGACGAAAGAATCAAGGCCCCAACCGGGGCAATGTCAGCTCTTTTAGATTCAAGTCCCGGAATTGCATTGCGCTGCTCAGGTGTGGGCGAAGCAAGTAACAACTGCAACACGCTTTGCATGGCTGCAGGAGAAAGCTTACGAAACATACCTTCCCGTTTTGGCATAAAAGCATTTGCCTCCGCAACCTGCATGCAACTTTTTACCGTTCCGGCTGAGCCGATAACGAGGTGAAAATCGCTGGCATCAGTATGCTTCTTCACGTCATCCAGTATTGCAACGATATGCTTTTTGCATAGTTCAACTGCACCTTCTCTTACAATGAAATCGGGGAAAAACATTCTGGATAGACGAACAGCGCCTAAAGGCACACTTGTCAGAAAATTTGGTTTTCCGTTTTCACCCAAAATAAACTCTGTGCTTCCACCACCAATATCGAATGCGAGTATCTTTTCATGCTTTGCCGGGACACCATGGATGATACCCTGATAGATGAGCCCCGCCTCGGTCTTGCCGTCAATCACTTCAATCTCACAACCTGTCTCTGTCCTTACGGCAGTAATAAACTCATCCCGATTCACTGATTCACGTACGGCGGATGTGGATACAATTCTGATTCCTGTGTGATACAGATCCGCGACCCTGAGCGCATGCTTAATCAGTCTGACAGCATGAGCAATATCCTCGGGTTTGATGAAGGTAAAGCCATCAGGATGGATACTCCCAAGGCGCAACACCGCTTTTTCCCGATTCAGGACGGTAAAGCTACCATCACGGTGAACCTGTGCGATAATAAGATGGAATGAGTTAGACCCAATATCAAGAGCAGCTACATATTCTTTTTGCTGTTTATGTGGTGCCATATTACCTCCTCCCCAGAAGCTGTTTTGAAAGTTCAATCACCATATCGGGGGTGACTGAGTCAACTGACTCGCTTACCTTCAGATAATGCTTATTCTCCCCTACGGGTGCCCACTCCAGAGGTTCAGTGGGTCCAAATAATGAAATCTGCCTGACACCGGTTGCGCCAGCTATGTGCATGGCTCCGGTATCATTCGTAATATAAAGATCAGATATTGCAACCATGGCGGCTGTTTGAGCAACCGTCTTATTCAGGAAAATGGGAACGGCTGTATCGAGCTTTGAATTGATACGATGAAATACTTCTTCATCCGCACCCGTACCTGTAAAATAGAGAGCTGCATCATACTCCTCCCTGAAGAACTGAATCACCTGGATAAAGTTCTCTGCATTCCAGCGATTTGGTACTTTTCCGGCTCCCGGATGAAGCCCGATCACGGGCTGATCGGGTTGTTCACGAAGGTATTGGACAAAATCATCTGCCAGTGCGTTCTCCTTAGCGGACCAGTGGATTACAGAAGTGTAATCTTCGGTTTCGAGACCGAGCGGCTTGAGAATATCCACTGTTTTTTGAGAAGTATGCACAGGGGGTTGATTTCTCCAGTCGAGATCGACGGCAATATCAAAAAACTCTGCAACCGCGTTCGATTCACCATTGAGAGAAGCTGGTCCAAGATAGCATGAACTTTTAGCCAGTCTTGCAAGCAGACAACCAGTAAATGTGACAGAGACAGTAGCAGGAACAAGCGACAAATCAAAACCACTTCTGAGGATTTTCCAAACCTCAAGGATTGAGGATAGATTTTTCTTATCAAACAGTACGGTTTTGCTGATGTGCGGATTGCCGACAAGTGCGGATATATTTTCTTTTGAGGCAATGACAATGATTTCAGCATTAGGCGCATGCTGACGAAGTGTACGAAACAGAGGTGTTCCGACAAGCATATCCCCTAACTGGTTATGCTGGCGGACAACCAGAATGCGCTTCAATTCTTTCAGGGGTGGAATAGTAACAGGCTTACGGCGAAGAAATAGGAGCAGCAGAGAGATAAGAAGTGATGATGAACGGGATTGTTTCATACCATGTGTCAGAAAGGCATGCTATTGTTTCTTGTCGGTGTTTTCATCAAGCACCTCAAATTCAGCATCTACAATATCACCGCCCGAAGTTCTGTTTCCATTCGTAGTACGGTGTGCATAATATTTGGTCTTTGGTTCCTGGGGTGTCAGGAACAATCTCTTAATAAACCTGTACACATAATAGATCAGGAATGCAATGGTAAGGTAATACAATAATCTTGGCATCAGAATAATCTCCTGGCAATCGGGTTCAGATATTCAATGAACCCACGGTCTTCGCGAAATATAGCTCGGTAGAGTTGATCAAAATCCTCTTCATTCTCAACAAAATCTATCTCAGAAGAATTCACTATCAGCAGAGGAGATTCATGATACCTGAAGAAAAAGTCATTGTAGGCATCGCTCAATTCTTCCAGATACGATTTACTAAGGGGATTTTCAATCCGGCGCTTTCGTTTTTTGATATTATAGTAGAGCCTGTCCACACTCGATTGGAGATAAATCGTCAAATCCGGTTTCCGCACATCGCGGGAGAGCGTCGGGAACAAGGCATCATACAGCTTCATTTCTTCTGCAGACAGGTTCAGTGAGGCAAAAATCTTGTCTTTATCAAAGATATAGTCAGTAACCAAATGTTCGGTAAACAAGTCGCCCTGATTAAGTTCCTGCTGCTGTTTAAAGCGGCTGATAAGGAAGAACATCTGAGTCTGGAAGGCATATTTCTTACGGTCTTTATAAAAGTTCTCAAGAAACGGGTTTTCTTCGAACTGTTCAAGAATCAGTTTAGCTTCAAGCTTATCACGAAGTTTCTTTGCGAGAGAGGTTTTTCCGGCGCCAATGACACCTTCAACGGCTATGTAGTTTATTTGTTTCGTTTCTGATTCTGACATCTTTACTTTATAACTAATTTTTCAGGGTATGTTCCGGAAACAAATTTTCCGGAATCAGGTATCGAAATTACGGAAATTTTTTCCAAAGTTACAGGGTGTACTAAACCGGTTGCAATATCGCTCAATGGTAACAGTACAAAATCACGGGAGAGTATTCCGGGATGCGGCAGTTCAAGTATCGGAGTTGTCAGTATCAGATCATCATAGAGCAACAAGTCTATGTCAATTTCTCTGGAATCCCACCTTGCCCGTGGTTTCCTGCCGAGAGCGATTTCGATATTTTTCACTCTTCTCAGCAATTCTTCGGGCAGCAAGCTTGTTTTAATGCTGATTACTGTATTCAGAAATGGTCCAGTGGCAATCCCGCCCATTGGATCGGAAACATAAACCGGGGCAGCATCCACAACCTGGATATCTACTTCAGCATTGATTTCAGTTAAAGCATTCTGAAGCATCTCAAAACTGTTACCCAGATTTGATCCAAGACCGAGAAAAGCCAGGCTCATGCTTTATTTGCTTCCTGAGGGGAAGATTCTAATTCTGAACGGTCCTTGTCTACTTCGATCTCAACTGAATCAACCACGCCTCCGATGGGTGGATTGTTTTTCCTTACACGTACAATGATGCGACTAACTGACGGAAAATCTGCGAAGAGCTCCTGAACAATGCGGTTGGCAAGTGATTCAAGCAGGAAGAATTTTTCACGCATCGCAATATCGTGCAGTATGCGGTACACTTTTTCATAGTCAACGGTTTGTCTCAGATCATCTTTTGAGGCAGCGTTTCTGAAGTCCGTATACAACTCAATATCAGCTTCAAACTTTCCACCAACTTTCTGTTCCTCACGAAACACGCCATGGTATGCATAGAATGATGCTTTCTTTATCCGGATAACATTGATCATGATTCCTCACTTCTTTTCAACTGCGAGAGAAGATTTGCTGATAGAATGCCTGCCAGTACCAAAATCGTACCGATTGTATGTCTGATGGTGAACTCTTCATTTCCGAAAACTACACCCAGCACCACAGCGATCACTGGTGTGATAAATGCGATGAGTGCGAGCAGAATGATATTCACACGCTTCAATAACCAGTAGTAGGACGAGAAAGTAACGACGGAGCCAAATATGGCCAGGTAGAGAATTGCAGCAATCCCCTCCCATCCAAAATTCACATTATCGAAGGGTTCCATCAATAGAGCCATCACTGCGAGGAGTATGGCAGAGAAGAGCATAGGAAGAAAATTGATCACCACAGGATTAATGTGTGCAGCATCCCGTTTTATAATAACCGCAACTGCTGCCTGCGTGGTAGCCGCCGCCAGAACCCCAACAACACCGACCAGATAATTCTGATGGCTGGTAAATAATCCATCAGCAAAGATCACAACGATACCTGCAAAAGCCAGCACCATACCGACAATCTTCTGCCAGCCAACTGTCTCATTCTTCAGCCATAGCACGGTGAAGATTGTTACAGAAAAGGGATACACAGCGAACAAAACGGACGCTAATCCTGAGGAAATATGCTGCTCTGCCCAGTAGATGAGTGCAAATGGAATTGAAAAAGAGAGGAGAGCCATTTGCAGGTACACCTTACGCGATATTTTGTCAAACGGAATCTTATATCCATTGATCAGGATAACAATATAAATCGCTAGTGATGCCAGTGCAAACCTGAGAGCCGCAGAGAGATAGGGGGGGAAATAATCGAGACTGATTTTTATAGCAAACCACGTCGATCCCCAAATGAGGCAGATCAGCACATATAATACTGATTTTGTAGCCTGTTCGCGGGATGATGTCATACCTTTTCCTTCATTGCAATAACTCCTAACGCTCTTCCAGAATGTGCACCATCCCTGCGGTACGAGTGAAGCAGGTCTTTACATGCATACGTACACAACTGTGAGCACTGGATGTTTGCAGGAGAAACACCTCCCTGAATTAGATATTCATAGTTCAGTCCGGCAACATCAGCATAGAGAGAACCCTGGTGGTGCAGAATAAATTTTTCAGGGAATAATGATGCCACCTCTTCCCCAACCTGATAATTTATGGTGCTGATAGATGGTCCAATATACGCTATAAGATTCTCAGCTTTTACACCATAGTTCATGCTCAATGTCGCCAGAACTTTTGGTACGATCTGATTAACAGTGCCCTTCCATCCTGAATGGATTCCGCAAATAATCTTCTGCTTTGTATCGAATAAAAATAGTGGTGTGCAATCAGCAGCACTGATAGCAAGCCCGATACCCGGTTTATCGGTAATCATGGCGTCGCTTTCTCCATACACACCACCTTTATCCACGTAATTGAGAATATCACTATGCACCTGTTTTTGGAGTGCCACTTTTGCAGGATCAAGACCGAGGCTGCTGAAAAAAGCGTTTCGGGTTTGCCAAACACGATCAGGGTCATCCCCAACCGTAAGTGACATATTGTGATAAAAAGGAGGTGTGGATTCAGGAGCAAACCTGAGAGAGAAACCAAAAATAAGTTCAGGGTATTGCTGAAGAAGCAAAGAGGAAATAAAATTCATGAAAAAGCCGCTATTCCTGAGTCAGTTCGACGAACCGTTCTATATTTTTTTTGTGTCCAAAAATCACTAAAATATCATTTTCTTCAAACCGGTACATTGCACTCGGAATACCCAGCATCTCTTCATATTCCTCGCCAGTAAGTATATGAGTTTTCACCTTTTTGACGGTAACAATGGATAAGTCGTACTTCGTCTTAATGCCGCACTCAATCACTGGAATTTTTATAAAGTTCTTCGGTGCTTTGATATCAACAATAAGGAAGTCATCTGAGAGCCTTATCGTTGAGATTGCACTCTCGGTAGAGAGTGTTACTGCAAGACTTAAAGCTGCCTCTTCAACTGGCATCACAATCTTATCCACACCAAGCGTACGGAGAATGAGTCTTCTTGTGGGAGAGGTTGCGCGGGCAATAAGGCGTTTGATATTCTGAGCTTTCAGCAATGAGCATGTAAGCACAGCAGCCTCAAAATTACTACCAATGCAAACTACAACGGCATCATATTCCGCAAAATTATGCTCCCGGATAGCGTCTTCGTCAGTTGTATTCATTCTGATACAGCTATCCAGTTTTTCACTATATTCCTGCACACGCTCAGGGCTGTCATCAATACCGCAGACCTCTATATCACGCTCTGTAAGGAAGAGGGCGAGTTTTCCGCCAAAGTCACCAAGACCAATAACTGCAATCGATTTTGTCATACAATAATTCCTTTACAATGATACGTACCCATCAGGTTACCAACACATTTTCTTCAGGGTAATCAAAACGTTTCCTCGCTGCCTGTTTGGTAATCGCCATTACAGTACTTAAAAGACCGATTCTGCCAACTATCATTGAAACCGTAATCACCAGTTTACCGGCTACAGACAAATCCGGAGTAAGATTTCTGCTTAGACCTACAGTGCCAACTGCAGAGACGACTTCAAAAAGAAGATCTAAAAATGGTTTATTTACTTCTGTAAGAATCAGCACAAATGTTGCAAGCGAGATATAAAATACCGAGAGGATGATGGTACTGAATGCTTTAATCACAGCCACTTCAGAGATACGCCTCCCAAACATTTCAACATGATCCTTGCCGCTGACTACCGCACCGATATTCAGGATTGCGAGGGTAATAGTGGTAGTTTTAATTCCACCACCTGTACCGGCAGGCGATGCACCAACCCACATGAGTCCAATCAGAATGAACGCTGCAGGAATTGTGAATGCCCCAACATCAACGGTGTTAAACCCTGCAGTACGTGCTGAGACGGAGTGAAATAATGAAGACAGGATTTTCTCATGAAACTGAAGTGACATCGCTGAGTTTTGTAGTTCAACAGCGAACATGAAGGCAGCACCACCGAAAATTAATATGAGGGTAGTTAACGTCACCATTTTTGTATTTACACTGATCCTTACCCGATACGATTTTTTTGTCAGCTTTGACTTAAGGAACAGGTAATAATTGGACATAACCGGGAAACCAATTCCACCTAGAATAATTAGTGCCATGATCACCAGTTGCAGGGATGCACTTCCTTTCGTTAAGGGATCAGCAAAACCAAGTGAGAAGAGTGAAAATCCAGCATTACAGAAAGCTGAGATAGAATGAAAAACTGAGTAGAAAATCCTTTGCCCCTCATTCTGAAATGCATCACCAGGAAAAGAAAAATAAAGAAAGAGTGCACCCATAAATTCAACGAGAAATGTTGAATAGAGAATGTGCCGAGTGAGGGTTTTGAGATTCTTTACACTATTGGACTCGAGTATTGTCTGAAAAGCAGCATACTCTTTCACCCTGGTACCTGAACCCATGAAAAAAGCAAAGAAGGTGGTTAGTGTCATAATGCCGAGTCCACCAACCTGAATAAGCACCATAATGATCGTCTGACCAAACGTGGTAAAATATGTGGCAGTATCAACAACGGTAAGACCTGTGACACACACGGCGCTGGCTGCTGTAAAAAGCGCGTCTTCAACCGGGATACCCCTACTATATGTGGCATTGGGTAGCATCAGGAGCACTGTTCCAACGATAATAATCAAAATAAAGCTAAGGGCGATCAGAGCAGAGGGTTGGATATTAAAATTAATAAGTGACTTAAAATGACGAATAACCTCAATGCTAAGGGCAAACAGAATGATAATCTGAGCAAAGATATAAAACCAAAGAGTGACATCCTGTTCGTTCATTCCAAATCGCGGAGCAAACAATGCTTTGGCGATTGGCTCATATCCCAGCCAAAGAAATAGGATCAGAAAAAAAAGTGTGATCTCGGGGATGTGAGATTTCAGGTAGTCACGATAGTTCATCGTGAAAACTGTACGAACTATCAGGTAAAGCTGAAACCCGGCAAGTACAAACAGATTAGCGTCCTTGAGTATTTCCCGGAATAGAGGATCGATATTAAATCCCTGTAACAATACGACCGAAGTGATCCCAATCAGACTGATAGATGCCAGAAATATTCTGGCAATCCTGAGAATCATCACCCGGGTCTCAGGTGATGCTGGAATGATGTATTTTTGCTTAAATAATTGCACGACTTTACTTACTACAGCCTGAAGCTGTTACTTTCGAATTCTTGTCTTCTTCCGCCTTGCAATAGCTTCGTTCCAGCAATGTGACGGTGTGAATTACCTCAATCGGAAGTTTTTGCTTCTCAACACCATATTTCATTTGCAGCAGACATCCAGGATTTGCCATAACCACAACATCTGCATTTGTCTGCTTCAGGTTCTCGATTTTCCGGTTCAGGAACTTCATGGAATCATCATAACGCACCACATTATAGATACCCGCACTGCCGCAGCACCACGTGGATTCAGGCAGTTCAACATAATCAACACCAGGTATCTCCATAATCACCTTACGGGGCTGTTTGGTCACCTTTTGTGTATGTGCAAGGTGACATGCATCGTGATAGGTAATTTTTCCTTCCACCTGTCCAAGAGGAGCAGTGGGTTCATTCTCTGCCAGAAATTCTGTTATATCACGGACCTTTGCCGAAAACTTCTTTGCTTTCTCTGCATACTGGGGCTCATGCTCAAAAATATGAGCATACTCCTTCATAAATGCGCCACAACCAGCCGAGTTAGCCACTAAATAATCAAACTGGTATCCATCAAATGCATCAAGGTTTTTTCTGGCAAGAGAAACAGCCTTATCCATCTCGCCATAATGTGCATGAAGTGAACCGCAGCAATACTGTTGCCGTGGTGTAATCACTTCACAACCATTCCGTTGCAGAATCTTTACTGTGTCAATATTTATCTCTGCGAAGGCAACATCCATCAGACAACCAGTCAGAAAAGCGACTGTATGCTTCTTCTGACCGTACGGCGGCATGACGGGCTTAATAACGGAAACACTGAAAGTTTTACTGAAGTCAGGCAGCAATTTATCATATTCAGCGAAGTTTTTACCGAATAAGCGGAAGAGTCCCGACTTGTGCATAAAAGATCTGATACCAAACTGCTGATAGGCATAAAAGAACCTGGAAAAGAAACGGAGTATAGTTGGCGAAGCCAATATGACATTCATCCCGATCTTCTTCATCCATCTGCCGATGGCACCGTTCGCCTTTTGCTTTGTGATAACAACCCGCGCTGCTTCAACCATCGATCCGTATTTTACACCCGCAGGACAAGCAGTTTCGCAAGCCTGGCAGTCCAGACAAAAGTCCATTTCATCCATAAACTTATCAGTAATTGGCAGAACGCCGTCGGCAACCGCCTTGATAAGCCGTATTCTGCCACGGGGCGATGACTGTTCTTCAAAGGTCTCATTGTATGTTGGGCAGACAGCCAAACACATACCGCAGTGCATACACTGTGAGATCACGTCATCTGAAGGAAGCAGTTTCTTTATAGATTCGTATTGACGAGGTTCGATGTTCATTACAGTGTATCAGTGATTGTGAAACGGTTTAATCTGTTCCTGATGATTCGGCATGGCACCCTCACAGTGAGGAGACAGAGAGAAAACTTTACCAGGATTTAAGACCTGGTTCGGATCGATAGAGGTTTTGATTTTCTTCATCATATCGAGCCCAACAGGACCAACAAGTGATTCCAGGAATGGCTTTTTAGCGAGTCCTGTACCATGCTCACCGGAAATAGTGCCGCCGAGCCGGATTGCCTCTTCGTACACTTTATCAAATGCCCTGAATGCGCGTTCAATTTGTGCCTTATCCCTCTCGTCAGTCAGGCAGGTTGGGTGGAGGTTTCCATCGCCCGCATGACCAAAATTACCAAGCAGGAGATCATATTCCTTAAAAATCTTCTGTGTTTTTTCAATCATCACGGGAAGCTCACTCAGTGGTACAGTAGCGTCTTCCAGAATGGTCGTGGGCTTTTGTCTTGCAAGGGCACTAAAGGCAGCACGCCGGGCAGTTTTCAGTATTTCTGATTCAGCGGTACTGTCAGCTTTTTTGATAAATGATGAGTTACACTTACGTAATATTGCTTCAATCTCATAGGCATCCTCATCAACCCCACTCCCCTTCCCATCAACTTCTATCAGCAGAATTGCTTCACTATTGCGGGGTAAGCCAATCTTCGTATAATCTTCAACACAATTGATTGTGGTGTGATCAAGAAACTCCATCATACTGGGGGTAATGTGCGCCTCAATAATACTGGAAACAGCGCGGGCACTATCAAGCAGCTTATCAAAATACGCCAGCAAGGTAATTGACTTATGAGGTTTCGGTATAAGCTTCAGAAGAATCTTCGTAAAAATGCCAAGTGTACCTTCACTACCGACCACGAAATCACGAAGATTATAACCTGCCACATCTTTAAAGTTTTTACCGCCCGATTTCAGTAACGAACCGTCCGGCATAATCATTTCAACACCCATGACGTAGTTCTTCGTTACGCCATACTTCAGACCCCTGAGACCACCAGCATTTTCAGCAACATTGCCACCAATAGTACAGACAGTTCGGCTACCAGGATCGGGGGGATAAAAGAGCCCCATAGCCTCAACCTTATCCTGTAGCTTTGATGTTATGACCCCAGGTTCAACCCATGCGGTAAGGTTTTTTTCGTCGATCTCAAGTATTTTATTCCACTTTGTCATGACCATGACGATAGAATTATCCACCGGAACAGAACCACCACTCAAACCAGTACCTGCACCGCGGGGAACAACAGCAAATCTGTTTTCATTGGCGAGGTGCATGATACGACTAATTTGATCCTCAGATTCCGGGTACACAATAGCTTCAGGATACTGCTGAAGTACCGGTGTTCCATCGTAGGAATAGCATATCTTGTCTTCCTGAGAGTCAGAGAAGTTCTTTTCGCCGACAATTCTTTTCAGCTCAGTAAGAACGGATTTTTCCATAAAATAAACTCCTTATGTGCCGATGGTCCTTTTGATAACCTGAAGCACAATAAATGCAGCTGCCAGTGCGAGTGCGATATACATAAAGAAAGTTAGGAAAGACTGCCAGGTAAGCATTATTGTAGACCGGTATCCACGCCAGCCACAATTATGACAACGATACAGTTTATATATTGTGGTAGTCTTTATAACCCTTTCCATAATGCTGCGAGGTCTTGAACGCTTTAATACATTCACCTTACCACATTTCGGGCATGCAAAATATGTCGGGTCCTTGTGGTAGATGATTCTGTTTGATAGCCACTTCTTCTTTTTCTTCGCCATACTCTTTACTACTTCCTTTTATTGAGGATCTTGTTATACAGTTCCCCCTTTTGTAACACAGAAACTGCCGAAGCAAACTGTGTATCATAATGTAAACCAACTTTTACACTTTCATCTCTGCCAATGAACCTTGTTGCAAGCTCAGTCAGAAGATACTTCAAAACCTCTTCCTTATTCTGCCTGAGCATCTGGTCTAACCTGTCACCGGATTGATCAAGCACTGCATTGGCTGCAGAACGGAGTTGATCATACTGCCCTGCATCTTCTGTCAGCGTTAGAACTTCTTTCATTTTCTTGTCGATCTCGAAATCGAGCGATGCCTTTGATTCCTTCAGGTAGGAACCAAAGTCACTGAAAACCTGATTCTTATTCAGATCAGCAAACTTCGTCTGGGCGTTTTTATTATAATACCAGGTGCCAAACCTGAAGAACAATCCTTTCGCAAGGATTTTTTGGGTAACTTCTGAAACAGCTTTAGGAACAACTGCGGTATCCGGAGTTACCCCTCCGTGACTCAGTACAATTCTATTATTATCTGTGGTAAACGTTGCTTCGGGCAGTGAGAGATAGACGGCAATGACCTTATTATCTTTACCATAGTCAACCTTTTGAATACACCTGCCACTGGGGGTAAAATAGCGTGCTGTGGTCAGCTTTAATGAGGCATTATAGCTTATCGGGATAATAGTCTGAACAAGACCTTTTCCAAATGTTTTGTTTCCTAAGACGACACCCCGGTCATGATCCTGAATGGCACCTGCAACTATCTCGGAAGCCGAAGCACTGAATTCATTCACAAGTACGATCAGGTTAACCTCGGGGAAAAGTGGCTCACGGGAAGCGACATATTCCCGGATGCTTTTCGGATCTTTCCCTCTTGTAGTAACAATCAGTTGTCCCTTTTTCAAAAACAGATTCGAAATTTCGACTGCTGACTCAAGCAAGCCACCTGGGTTGCCTCTCAGATCAAGAATAATGCCCTTAATCTCCTTTTCCCTTTGGAGCGCAGTGAGGGCATTCTGCAGTTCGGCACCGGCTGAGCGAGTGAATCCTGCCAGTTTCACATAGACAGTATTGCCATTATCAGGAACGAATCCGGCAAAGACAACATTTTTCACGATAACTTCATCACGAACCAATTCGTACTTCAATGTATCTGTGCCACGCAGGATAGATAAAGATACAAACGAGCCAGGTTCGCCCTTTACCATCAATGAGATTTCATTATAATTTGCTTCGTTGATGACTATATCATTGACCGAATTAATAATATCACCGGGGATAATACCCTGACGCTGAGCTGAGTACCCTTCTAAAACATCAACGATGGTTGCCGCACCGTCACGCAGCCCGATTGTAACGCCAATGCCACCATATTTTCCGGTAGTCATCAGATCTATTTCACCTTTTTCCCGGGCGTCATAATAGGTGGTGTATGGGTCGAGCGCCTCCAGCATGCCATCCAGACCCGCTCTCATCAGTTCATTAGGATTGACCTCATCAACATAATTGAAGTTCAGCTCCTTAAATACTTTAGTAAATGTTTCTATCGATTTGGCAATATCGTGAAACAAGTCCGCACGTCCGACAAAAAATCCACCGGTGATGAACACTATCAGCAGAGGAAGAAGGATGCGTTTCCTGTATGTCATTCCGTTTATTTTCATGAAGTTCGATGTACCTGGGTGTTTTGGTTCAGTAATGATTCGGTAACAATTTCCGTAATTTCGTGGTGAATTTGATCGATGCTTTGTAACCCGTTCACTAACCTGAAACGGTCATATTTTACGGCTAATTCCATAAACCCCTGTCGGACTCTGGTATAGAACCGGGATTCAGATACCTCGATCCGATCAAGCTCGATCAGTCTGTCCAGATTCTTTCTCCGCTCCCCTTCTTCCTGGGGTATATCAATAAAAAAAGTAAGATCAGGGACGGCATCACCTACTGCAAACCGGTTGATATGCTCAACAGTCTCAAGATCAAGACCCCTGCCATATCCCTGATAGGCAGTGGTAGAATCAAAAAACCGGTCAGATATGACTACATAACCTGCCTCTAAGAGTGGGACGATAACTTCCCTGACCAGTTGAGCCCGGGCAGCCGAAAAGAGAAATATCTCAGTTTCAGATGACATGCCGTAATTTGCCTTATCAAGCAAAAGCGTTCTGATTTTTTCAGACAGCTCTGTTCCGCCTGGTTCTCTCAGGACTTTCACTTTAAAGCCGCGTTGTTCCAAATATTCCTTGAGTAAACGCACCTGTGTGCTCTTACCACAAAAATCAATACCTTCAAACGTAATAAACATATAATCTACAGGTGCTCTTCGCAGTTAAAACTTTTTAATGATGTAGGAAAGTGCTCCTGGGTTCACATTCACTACCTTAATATTCTTTGAAACTCTTATATCGGGCCGGATTAATCCGAGGGTATCAGCCATGATATCATTGTACTGTACCGACACAGAAATGTCTTCTGCCTTCATACCCGCAAGTATATCAATACCGCCCCGGACTCCCACTGATATTGTAGAAGGTGTAACGTGAATTTCTCTTCCCGGGGGAACACTCAGAACCTCGACGGGGATTCCGGAGAATTCACGGTCACTAACTTTTTGAACATCAAACCGTACAGATACTGAATTCTGATCATACTTCACACCCTTTTCAGGTGCCAGTTGAATATTCTCAGTGAAACTTTCATCGGCATTTTCATAGGAAAAAAGCTCAGTCAATACAGAGTCATACTTCCGGATCAGTTCACGTGCACCACTCACCTCGATGGAGTCTGGTGTGATGATCGGGTCGGAAGCAAGAAGAAATCCGGTTCTGAAATTGATATTCATCCTGAGCGATACCGGCACTTTTTTCCGCAAAACGGGATCAAATGCAAGTTCCACGCGTGCAGGGTTAATGTCTATGATATTGAGGTCTGAGCCAAGCCAATCATTATCAATACGGTGATCAATAAGGGAGATAAAACTCTTACCCGCTTCTTTTCCGACGGCAACCTTAAATACATTATCACCGCTAAGTGCCAGCGATAACATACGCCACCCATTTGCGCGGATGGTAAGATTTACCTCATTCGGGATATCGGGCCGGATAGCTGTCTGTTTTGGCAGATTGACATATTCTATCGGCAGCGTGAACGACCGATAGAAATTCTGCGAAAACGTGACATAAACCCATATTCCTATAGAGAAAAAGAAAGAAAACAATATTGCGGGCAATTTATTTTTCATTCTTTAAATATAAGAAGAAATGTGTAATCGGAACGGGGGGATTTTTCTTCAGTGGTGCAAGATTACTGCAAATAAGGGAATCACCAAACGCTTATTACTGACCGATGATGCCAGCCCCAATAAGGGTTCCCAGAATAAGGAGCATAACGCCAACAATATACTGAATGACCGCCATGGTAACTTTATGCAGAATCTTTGCTCCTGCAAAAGTTCCAACAAATGCTGCGAGGGTACCTGCAATCACCAGATAGAGTGATTCGCCAACAACCAATAACCCCACATTGATAGTAAAACCATAGATGATCAGTCTGCCAACATCGACCATGATGGCGATTGCGGTTCTAGTGCCGATGAAATGCTCTTTACTGAGACCGGAGCGGACCAAAAATGCCGACCTGAGTGCCCCCTGGTGCCCGGAGAGACCGCCAAAGAAACCGGAAAGGAGTCCACCGAGTATCTGATATTGGGGTGCAAAGGTGATATGCTGAAAACGGGGAAGCATTTCGAAAAGGGCAAAAAAGACGAGGAGAATACCAATGGTAAGGTTAAGAGG
>JAEXTR010000364.1 GCA_023406915.1 Bacteroidota bacterium | reverse complement strand
CCCTGAGGAGGTTCGAATTTTGCAGGAAGAACGGAATTTATCATCGTTTGGGAAATGATAAAAGAGGGGAGGAGCATCAGTATTAGGGTTAAGAATTTCATAACCAAAAATACCGAAGCTCTGCCTTGCAGACAAGTGCGAGTTAAAGCACCTTCAAAGTGAGAAGCAGAGAGATAGTAAGAGAAACACCGATCATCGCAGCAGTTACGATTTTGGCGCGAAGGGGCATTTTGGCACCAGCATAATACGCACGGATATAATGACCAAATCTGGGATGATTCATAATCCATTGATGGAAACGCTCAGAACTGCGTGAAAAGAAAAATGCAGCGAGCAGGAGAAACACGACACCCGGCATCAGGGGAAGAATAATACCCGCAATACCCAAACCCACACAGATAAAACCGAGTGTGATGAAGATATATCTTTTTACGTTGGTCATTGCTTTCATAATTTTGTTGCAGTTATAGGAAAAACCTGAATACCATCCAGAGAGTTCAAAAAAAATCCCCTGTCAATGCAGAATCGACAGGGGATTCAATATGTATCACTTCAGATGGGAAACGTATTTCATATCAGTTCCCATGATATGGTTTTTTAACCAATCAGTTAGCTTCTGAGACAATTCGAGAGTAAGGTTTTTACCAGACTTAAAATCATCACGCATCTTCTGGACTTCCCGAACAAACTTTTCATGCACCATTTTGTGTGCTGCAAGATCAGGATAGTTCTTTTTTGCCATCAGGGCTTCTTCATCCCTGAAGTGGGTGATGGTGTAGGAAACCAGAAAATCGAGGATTTCCTGTACCTTTTGTGCCCCTTGTTGTTGTTTCATAGCATCGTGCAATTGATTGATGCTGTCAACCAGCTTCCTGTGCTGATTATCAACCGAAGGAATTCCGGTTTCGAGTTTGGGTGTCCATTGGAACAGTGCCATAGATGCCTCTTTTTTTAAGGTACTGAGATATTGTTGTTTTTAAAGAACTCCGAATAGAGCTTATCATCACCGCTAATGTGTTTTCTCAGCCAGTCTGCAAGGAATGAGGATACTTCAACCGTTGCATTCTTTCCCTGAGCAATCTGAGCCTGCAGGTCACCGGCTTTTTTCACAAAATCATCGTGAATTTTCTTGTGAGCCGTGAACTGAGGGAAGTTATATTTTTTCATAATTGTTTCCTCAGTTTTGAAATGCTCAACGGCGTAGAGTGCAAGAAAGTTGACAATTTCCTGAATTTTCTCTCTCCCGGTTCCTGCGCGCATTGCATCGTGAAGTTCATTGATAGAATCTACCAGCATGCGGTGCTGTTTGTCGATCGTTGGTATTCCGGTATCAAGTTTTGAAGTCCATTGAAATAATGCCATGAAGTACGCTCCGGTTTATAAAAGATTTTACCTTTCGTTTGTTCCAATTGAGATATACAAGGAAACAATCGCCCGATTATCGGAAGATGTCAGAACATAGTTGAGGTTTTTTTCAAAGTTCCTAAAAAAATCCTCTATTCGGGAGTAAGAATGAATTTCTGCGAAATAGTTCTCACCATGAGCTTCATCTTATGACTGATCAGGAGAGGAATTCACTGAGTCTTTCCGGGGAGCCACAGATCTTTTTTGCAGGACGTTTTCCACTGATTCAAGGGAACTGCCCCTGATGACACACAACAGAAGTAAATGGAAAATCAGATCAGCAGCCTCTTCCTCAAAGAGAGACTTGTTATCATCCTTTGCTGCAATCACCACTTCGACGGCTTCCTCACCAACTTTCTGTGCAATTGCATTGATCCCTTTCCTAAACATTCTTGCTGTGTATGATTCATCGTTCTGATGGATGATCCGGTCACGGATGATTGATTCAAGGTTGTAGAGAAAGCCCTTCGTGCTTTCAATTCCAAAGCAAGATTCGATTCCGGTGTGACATACAGGTCCTGTTGGAAGTACCTGAATCAGCAGAGAATCCTGATCGCAATCGGGATGCAGACTTACGACTTTCAGGAAGTTTCCTGAGGTTTCACCCTTTGTCCAGAGTTGTTGTCTGCTTCTACTAAAAAAGGTAACGATCCCTTCATCAAGAGTTTTATCCAAGGCTTCCTGGTTCATGTAAGCCAGCATCAGGACTTTACCAGTTTGGGCATGTTGTATGATAACCGGAAGCAGTTCGTTTTTCTCAAAATTCAGATACATCGGATATTGATTCCTTCATTAATAAGTTGTTGTTTCAATGCTGTCAGTGATACTCTATTATAGTGAAATATACCCGCTGCCAGCGCTGCTGAGGCTGCAGTATTCCTGAAAAGTGTAACAAAATCGGATGCACATCCTGCACCGCCAGATGCGATTACCGGAATGGTGAGTGCACTTGCCACCCGGGCAGTAATATCCAGTGCGAAGCCTTTTCCTGTTCCATCATGATTCAATGAGGTGAGGAGAATTTCACCTGCGCCGAGTTTTTTACACTGAATTCCGTATCAGAATGGAGATGTCAATTGACCGGATTCCCTGCTGATGAGACCAGTTGAGAATTCTGCAAAAGGGAAGTCCGGGCATTTCATAAGTAGACTATAGCTTTTTACCGGGACCAGTAATCAATATTTGCCACCGCAGGCATGAGTCAACAGAAACTGCTACTTCTTGTTTGCCTGAACGGTTTGCATGACGCGGATCATGTTTCCACCGAGGATTTTTTCGAGGTCGGAGGTGGAATAGCCACGTTTTATTAACTCAGCGGTGAGGGCTGGAAATTTTGAAACATTTTCGAGACCGACTACGATGTTGGTGCCGATGCCATCAAAGTCAGAGCCAATAGCAACGTGGTTGATACCGACAAGATTTTTGATGTAATCGATGTGTTCAATAACCTTTGCGATATTCGCTGATCCGGAGGAGAGGAACGGGGGATAAAAGACAATACCGATCAATCCTCCCGACTGTGCGATTGCGGTGATCTGGTTATCGTAGAGATTCCTCGAGTGATTTCGCAAAGCACGGACACCGGAGTGGGTAGCGATTATGGGGTTTGCAGAAACAGATAAAATATCTTCAATCGTTTTTATACCGGTGTGGGAAACATCGATTATGATGCCTAGTGAATCCATTGCGCGGATTACCTGTCTGCCGAAATCGTTTAAACCAACAGTTAATGAGCGGGAGTCCTGTGCAGAGACTGCCCCACTTGTAGTGTTATTCCAGGTTATGGTCATGTAGCGCATACCTGCATCGTAGAGGGCGCCAAGTTTATTTAAGTCCTCTTCGATTGTATGGCCGCCTTCGACTCCGAGGAGGGCAGCGATTTTTCCTGAGGAATTTGCTGCGAGTATGCCATCTGCGGTTGTGGTATGAGCGATTGTAATGGGGTTCTGATTTAATTCCTGTGTATAGCGGTTGAGCATCATTTGAGCAGCGGCAAACGGGTTAGCAGGATAGTCTGTTGGATTGACCCATACAGCGAAGAACTGTGCATCGACTCCGCCCTTCATCAGTCTGGGAATATCTGTATGGTTGTACTGATTCAGGTTAGCCAGATGATATGAGGTGTCTGACAGCATAATTTCAAGTACGTCATTATGCAGGTCGATCATCCGCAACGAGGAATGGATTGTTTCGAGTTCAAAGGGGATGAAGAAATCCGAAGAGATGAGCGTATCTTTCACAAAGTCAACGTAGGTAGATTTTGAAGCAGTAATCCGAATGGGTAGTGCGGTCATTTCCACGAAGTCGGGAATCACGCGCGCACCGGCACGTATTTCTGAAAAACCGGTGCCAGCGGAGCCATCCAGCAGAACCATTTTTTTTGTCATACTACCTTTGGAAGTCTGAACACGGTAGAAATAGATACCTGCGTTACCGTGAGCGTTCCAGTCAACCTGATAAGCACCTGCCCCAAGGAACTGCTCTTTTTTATCAATCAGCTCACCGAGGGTATTGAAGACGGAGAGGATAACAATATCAGCATCGGGGATCTGGAAAGCGATACGGGTTGAAGGATTGAACGGGTTTGGGTAGTTCTGTGCAACAGAAAACTCAGTGGGGATATACTGATCATTTTTGGAAGAAGTAACGGGGATAGTCAGTTGCCAGTTGCCACTACCGTCAGAGAGGGTTGAGTCAGAGAAGGATTCACCGGTGACGGAGACAACGATTTTTACAGAAGGGAGGTTGAACTGGGTAGTTTTATCAATGACTTTACCACTGACTTTAATACCGGATATCTGGGCATACATGACACCGTTCAGAAGGAGCATCAGTACAAAAAAGTAAAGAGAAAAGAACAGAGAAGTATGATTTTTCATTGCTATCCGAAATTAAAATAGAGCCGCACGGGTTGGGTGCTTATGTTTGCGTTTTATTATTATAAAAAGATTAAACGCCCCCTCAATCCCCCTCTTGAGCACTTCGTTAAGAGGGGGAGGCCTTAACACTGGCACTCGTGAATAGCGAGAAATTGTTGCTAAATTTATTACAAAAAATGCTACCAGAGTTTCATGTCAGCCTCCTGTTTTAGCATGATGAATAGGAGTCTTGTCAGCGTACAGTCCAGCTGATAGGACTACATCCATTGCTATCCAAGGGGTGGGGCGAGTGGATTCAATCCCTAAGGATGGAGTTTCCACACCGACATTTTATATGCAAACATAGTTGATGTATAAAATGTTCAAATCAAAAATAGTGAGATGGTGGGTCAATGTCAAACCGAAACATGGAGCTGCGGGGGAGAATTCCCGAATAGCGGGACAGGTGACAATTCCCGAATAGCGGGACAGGTGATAATTCCCGAATAGCGGGACAGGTGACAATGGACAATGGATAATGGATTCCTCCTTCGGCGGAGGATAATTGACAATGGGCTAACAAAAGCGAAGACAAACTCCCCCTCAAAATCCCCCCCTTCAGCACTTCGTTTCCGCCACGGCGGAGGGGAATGAAATCAGAAAATAAAAGAAAAACTCCCACCCGTACTCCTCCTTATTCCGCCAGGCAGGGCGTGGCTCAGGG
>JAEXTR010000360.1 GCA_023406915.1 Bacteroidota bacterium | reverse complement strand
ATCAGAGGCGAAGCGACCCAGCGTTCAGGTAGGTGATCCGTTTGCAGAAAAGTTACTCCTCGAGGCAACACTTGAAGCTGGAAGGACAGGTTCTCTAATCGGCGTTCAGGATATGGGAGCTGCGGGTATCTCTTGTTCTACTTCCGAGATGAGCGCAAAGGGTGAATCAGGTATGCGGGTAAATCTCGATAAAGTTCCGCTTCGGGAATCCGGTATGACAGCATATGAGATTATGCTCTCTGAGAGTCAGGAGCGAATGCTCGTTGTTGTCAGGAAGGGAGAAGAGGCAAAAGTAAAAGCTGTATTTGATAAATGGGACCTTCATTGCGCTGAAATTGGAACCGTTACTGATGATAATACCATCACCATCTCATATCAGGGAGAAATAAAAGCAGAACTCCCTCCGTTTGATCTGGTACTTGGTGGTGGCGCACCTGTTTACAAAAGGGAAACTAAAAAACCTGATTATATTGATGCTGCACAAACCTTCTCGGTTGATGCTATTCCAGAACCTGCAGATATGAGACAAACAATGTTGCAGGTTTTTTCCTCACCGAACATTGTTTCAAAGCGGTGGGTCTATGAGCAGTACGATTCTATGGTAAGAACGAATACTATTGTTGGACCAGGTTGCGATTCAGCAGTTGTTATGATAAAGGATACCAATAAAGCTCTAGCAATGAAAACCGATTGTAATGGAAGATATGTATACCTAAATCCCAGAAGGGGTGCCCAGATTGCAGTTGCAGAATCAGCCAGAAATGTTGTCTGCTCAGGTGGAGAGCCTCTGGCAATAACCAATTGTCTGAACTTTGGAAATCCCTACAAACCTGAAATTTACTGGCAGTTCAGTGAAGCTGTAAAAGGAATGGGGGAAGCATGTAGCGGATTTGAGACGCCGGTAACCGGTGGAAATGTAAGCTTTTATAATGAGTCTCCCGATGCAGCTGTGTATCCTACTCCCGTGATCGGTATGGTTGGTCTTATAGAGGATTTAAACCACATCACAACGTCGTATTTTAAAGGTGACGGCGACATCATTATGCAGTTGGGCGAAGACCATGGTGAGATCGGTGGTAGTGAATATCTGAAGAGAGTGCACGATACCGTGAGTGGAGATGCACCTGTTCTTGATTTAGAAAAAGAAAGAAGGCTTCATCAGCTTTTGCTGAAAGCAATCAGAGAGGGAATCATCAATTCCGCGCATGATTGCTCTGATGGTGGTGTGTTTGTTACAATCGCCGAAAGTTGCATTATTAACCGGGATGGGAAGGTTGGAGCAAAGGTTACGGTTCCAGTGAAGAACCGTGTGGATGTTGCGATGTTCTCTGAATCCCAATCCAGGATAATCATTAGTCTCAATCCTGAAAACAAATACAGACTCGAAGCAATGGCTGGAGAATTTGGTATTAAATGTCTGACGCTTGGGGTAACAGGTGGAGATGCGCTGGATATCAATAACCACGTATTCACGCTTACTGAGCTGGAAGATATTTATTTCAATACCATTTCAAGAATAATGCACGGTTAACCTTGAAAGAACAAGCTGAAACAGGCACACTCCCGCAGAAAAGCCAGAAGAAAAGCCTGACCGTGTATCTGCGCTGGATTTGGAAATGGATGAAGACCATCTGGAAAGAATATATATGGGAGTTTATCGACCGTCTTGACAGAAATAATGCGTTCCTGAATGGTGGTGGGTTATCATTCTCTCTTTTTATCTGTATTATTCCTACAGTTCTGATTCTGTTCTGGATCCTGGGTAATTTCCTTGATTCGACTGCAGTTGCAATTCAGATCAACACACTGATAGATACGTTTATTCCGTATCAGCAATACTCTGAAACGGTAAAAGAGATAATCTTCTCCCGTGTCAACGAACTGGTTGCGTATAAAGATGTTGCAGGAATCGTAGGTTTTGGGGGGCTCCTTTTCGCTGCAAGTAGCTTTTTTAGTTCGGTGAGAACTGTTCTGAATGGAATTAATGGTGCCACTACTGATTACAATCCTATTGTGAGTAAATTGATAGATTTTGCACTCATTTTCCTCGTGATATTTCTTTTTCTGGCCGCTACTTTTTTGCTCCCTATCCTTGATATTCTCAGGCGTCTAACGTTAGAAAGTGCTTACCTGCAATGGTTAAAGTCGGGTATTTTTGAAACCGCATTTTCAATGATCTTCTCTATCATTATTGTAATGTTCATCTTTTCCTTGCTATATAAACTTGTTCCGAAACATAAAATTATGCTTCGCTCTTCTGTTTGGGGTGCATTGGTTGCTGCAATGCTCTGGGCAGTAGCAAAAGAGGTCTTCGGGTACTACGTGTCTAACTTTGCAACGTATGGCAGAGTGTATGGAACCTATGCTTTATTTGTAGTGGTTGCTTTCTGGATATACTACACCTCGATCGTATTTATCATTGGTGCGGTTTTTGGCAAAATGTATGATGAACATCATACAAAAAGAGTGTTAGAGAAGAAGCAAACTCAATTATTCGATTAGGAAAAACGATGAAAAGAGAGCAGTTTCTTATTCCTTTTTCACAGGAACACCATACCGGATTAGTTGTAGCCTTACTTATTCAGAAAAAATCTCCCAGATTCTCCAACCTTCCTGATACAATCGAAGGTAAAAAACAATATTTATTAGAGACGTTTAAAAATGAGTTGCTGCCACATTTTGAACGGGAAGAAGAACTGTTAATCGAAGGGATGCGCTATCAGGCTGCCGAATCTTCAGACTATAGTCGAAGGGTTTTGAATGAGCACACCCAAATGAAAAGTATGATTGAAGAAATTCGGAGTACTGAGGCTCCAATAGAATTGATGGATACATTTGGCACTTTGTTGGAGCAGCATATCAGGTATGAGGAGCGCGAGTGGTTCCAATATTTGCAGGAGATGACGAGTCAGGAACAGAAAGGTAATGTGCTTCAGTCACTCAATAGGGAACAAATCGGCGGGAAAAATTGTCAAATAGGTAGAAAGCATTCTGAATAGTAATCTGACAATGATCAACCAAAACGAAAATATTGATTATGCGCATGAACTCTTTGCGAAGGGTCTCGACCTTCATAGTCGTAAGGAGTTTTACCAGGCAATAGATGTTTATACTGCCTCCATTACGGTGTTTCCTACACCGGAAGCGTATACCTATCGTGGTTGGTCGTATTCCATGATAGGAGATTTCGACAAAGCGATCGTTGACTGCGAATCCGCTATCGAATTGGACCCTGATTATGGAAACCCCTACAATGACATTGGTTCATATCTTCTTGCACAAGGTCGTTATGAAGAGTCCAGACTTTGGTTGGAGAAAGCGCTCACAATTGAACGATATGAACTAAAACATTACCCCTATTTCAATCTTGGCAGATTGTATGAGATTAAGCGGGAGTGGTTTATTGCGATTGATTATTACCGGATGGCACTTGAAATAAATCCCCACTTTACTGAAGCACACAACGCATTGCTCAAGGTTATTGCCCTTACCAACTAACCCCTTCGATAGTCTTCTGTTTTTGAATATCCAGACTTATTATGCTATTTTACGGAGTACTATTTCAAAAAAAGAGACGGATTTAATGAAGATGAAATGGCAAGATTACACCGGAAAACAGGTGAATGTCACAATGTTTGAAAACTATGGCATCGTGACTGATCCTGCAAGCAATACTCCGGTGTATGAAATTGTATTTAAGAGTGGTGTGTTGATCAACTCATTTGAAGATGGATTACTGCTTGAAACCGTTAGGGAGACTGGTGAAAGGATTCATACTTTCATCCCTTATGGAACTATTAAATGTGTTGAGTTCATCGTTTAATGCAATGCAGGGGTAGTATGTGTTACCCCTCATTCCTGCTGCTTCACTCATGTGCAGGGCAGCAATGCAATCTTTACTTCCGCAATGATTTATCCCCCCATGAGTGAGATATCCAAATTGCCACAGAGGAAGGGTACATACAGTACTTTTTCACTTACACAGTTCTGTAACTGCCAGGTTACAGGAAAGCTGAATCAACCCTCAAATCAGAATGGAAACCGAAATGAATAAAGTTAGAGCCGGAGTTATTGGAGTCGGTCATCTCGGAAAACTTCACACAAAAATGATGACCCAGGATCCGAATTGTGAGTTTGTCGGAGTTTTTGACGCAAATCCTGAAATTAAAAAATCAGTGGCTGCTGAGTTTTCCACTATTGCGTATGATACTCTGGATACTCTACTTGAACAGGTAGATGCAGTCTCGATTGCAGCGACAACCAGTGCTCATCACGAGATTGCAAAGTTATGCTTGCAGAGAGGGAAGCATGTGTTCATTGAGAAGCCCATTACTGCGACAATAGAAGAGGGTGAGGAAATTGTAAAGATAGCCGGTGAGCAAAAGCTTATTCTGCAGGTTGGGCATATAGAGCGGTTTAATCCTGCATTGTTATCCCTCGAAAAGTACATTCTGAAACCTAAGTTTATTCAAACCGATCGTCTGGCTCCATTTAATCCCAGGGGGGCTGATGTGGCTGTAGTCCTTGATCTGATGATTCATGATATTGATATTATTCTGAGTCTGGTGAAAAGTGAAGTAAAAGAGATCAGAGCCAGTGGGGTAGCGGTTGTTTCAGATACTGTGGATATCGCAAATGTCCGGTTGGAATTTGAAAACGGGGCTGTTGCAATCGTTACAGCTTCAAGAATATCCCAAAAGAAGATGCGTAAAATGCGGATATTCCAACAGGATACTTATATATCACTCGATTTTACAACAGGAAATGCTGAGTTGTTCAGACTGATTGCTCCAGACGAGACGGTACCACAGGGGGCAATGTCTTTCGGTGATATCGGTATGGGCGAGAAAAAGAAGAAGCTCGTATATGAACAACCAGAATCGTTTGAGATTAATGCCCTGAAGCATGAGCTTTCACTTTTTATTCAATCTGTGAAAAGTGGAACGCGTCCTGTTGTTTCGGGTGAGGATGGACTTCGCGCACTAAAGGTAGCTGATAGTATTATTAGAATTATTGAAGAGAGTTACAAAAGAGCTGTTCACAGCTAAGGATAATAATATATGGCAAAAAATGAGAAGTTTGCAGTTGGTGTTGATCTGGGCGGAACAACCATAAAGCTGGGTATTGTGAGTCCTGATGGTCATATCGAAGAGAAGATTAGCGTTGATACGTGTGCCTCAGAAGGACCGGCCGCTGTAATAAGGCAAATTAAAAAAGGTATCTCCCAACTGTTATCCACCAATGCGAATAAGGTGCAGGGGATTGGAATTGGAGCCCCTGGTATTGTCGCACTGAAGAAGGGGACAGTCGAAAACCCTCCTAATCTGCCAGGTTGGGGGAAAATTCATCTTGGTAAAATACTTGAAGAGAAATTCAGGATGAAGGTGTTTGTTGAGAATGATGCCAATGCAGCTGCTGTTGGTGAGTTTATTTTTGGTGCAGGAAGGAAACTGGATAGCTTTGTAATGGTGACCCTGGGAACAGGGGTCGGCGGAGGAATAATTGTAAACCGCGAACTCTTCCGCGGAGAATATGGTGGTGCCGGAGAGATTGGTCATATCTCAATTGACATGAATGGTGCACCATGCAATTGTGGTTCCATCGGATGCATTGAAGCATATCTGGGTAATCGTTATCTGATTCAACGGGTACTGCATCAACTGCCCAATCACCCTGATTCCAGAATAAACTCAATGATTCAGGGAGATGCTGAACAACTTACCCCACTGATTATCTCAAAGGCAGCCGAGCAAAATGATGCTTATGCTCTTGCAGTTATCGATGAATTTGCCCGATACTTGGGATGTGCCCTCGCATCAGTTGCTAATATGCTTGATATTCCCAACTTCATTGTTGGTGGAGGTGTAAGCGGGTTTGGGGAGAGGCTTTACACACTGACACAAAAAACTATGATTGAAAGGGTACTCGTTCCGCTGAAAGATCGGATCAGTCTGAAACCATCAAAACTGAAAAATGATGCAGGAATTCAGGGAGCCTCCGCACTTGTATTCATGCGACGTTGATTCTAAGGTACTACTCAGATGAGGAGAATACGAGCGGTACATATTGTTGGTCTGCCATTAAAGGTTATTCTCTTCTTTGTATTATTGCTGTCGGGCTTAAACACTGATCTGTTCGCAGATGATAGTGCTTTACTGCCGTATGCACCACCCAGTGACTATGGTATCGTGGCTGACTCACTTCTTCCAGGCGGTAAGACTGCTACCGATACAGTAATTATGTATGACTCCATCCCTGCAATAAGCGATTCTCTCATAGCTGGGTTGCCTGATACTGCCGTCAAAAAGGGATTCGATGTAGACTCAATTATTACAGCTTCCTGCACTGATTCACTTGTATTCTATGTGAATAACAAAAGGATGGAACTGTTTGGCACCGGAGATTTAAACTATAAAAGCACGCGGTTGCAGAGCGGCATTATCTACGTCGATTTTGTTACCGCTATGGTTGATGCGTTTGGCATTCCACGGGATACTTCACAGCAAAACCTCTCGCAAACCCCAACACTTACCGAGCGTGGAGATACCTACACTGGTTCCAGAATGCGTTATAATTTTAAAACCCGTCAGGGATACATAACGTATGCAGGCACTGAAACTGAGGATGCGAACTACACCGGTGCCAGAATTAAAAAGGTTGATGATAATACCTTTTTCATTGAAAAAGGATTCTATACAACCTGTGAGGATTCAATACCTCATTATGGATTCTTCTGTTATGAGATGAAGGTAGTCCCTAAGGAACAGGTGATTGGGAAGTGGATTTTCCTAACGTTTGGGGGAGTTCCATTTCCGGTTCCGCTGCCTTTCGCGGTTTTTCCATTGGAATCGGGAAGAAGATCGGGAATTGTACCACCTGTATATGGTCAGGATAACCGCTTTGGAAAATACTTTAAGCGGTTCGGTTACTTCTGGGCAATGAATGATTATATGGACCTTTTGATGCAGGGGGATTACTACCTGAGAGGTGGATACGCGCTGGAAGGTCGTTACCGTTACGCCAAGCGTTATGATTTGACTGGAAGCATATATGCTTCCTTTTCTGACAGGCATGAAGGAGAAAAAACTGACCCTGACAGGTATGATCAAAAGGATTATCGGATCAGCATTCAGCACAATCAGATTATTAGTCCTACTTCCAGATTTGACGCGAATCTGCAGTTTATGTCGAGTGACTATTACCGTACTAACAGCACAGATTATAATCAACTCCTTCAGAACTCCATCTACTCTAACGCATCCTACTACAAAAGTTGGGAGTCGGTGGGAGTTACATTATCCGCAGGATACAGTAAAAATCAGAATCTGATCAACGGGAACAGCACTGAAGTGTTGCCGACAGTATCGGTCTCAAAAACACAGTTTTACCCTTTCAGAAGAAAAGTGATCCTGGATGAAGAACATTGGTATGAGAAGATAGGATTTGATTATTCGGGACAGTTTCAGAATAGGCGGGATAAAAATGAGGTTCGGCTTAATGTGAGAGGTGGTGTACAGCATAATATTTCCGTTAATGCTGCGCAAAAAATAGGTTACTTCAATATTGCTCCTTCGATACGTTATCAGGAGCGCTGGTACAGTAAATACTCAGAGCAAGCGTTTGTAAAATCCTCCTTTACCGGCAGAGATACGCTTGTTGCTACTGACAGAGATGAAATCAACTTTGTCCGTACTTTTGATCTGGGGTTGCGCGCTTCCTCCAAGATTTTTGGAGTCTTTCCTGTGAATAATTTTGGAATTGAGGCAGTGAGGCATATCCTGACTCCTTCAATCTCATATACCTTTACACCTGATTATTCCAGGGACTTTTGGGGATAT
The DNA here is from genome assembly GCA_023406915.1 of Bacteroidota bacterium. Classification (GTDB taxonomy): domain Bacteria; phylum Bacteroidota; class Ignavibacteria; order Ignavibacteriales; family Ignavibacteriaceae; genus JAEXTR01. Next base: position 9,529 of record JAEXTR010000360.1, on the reverse strand, counting down.
TATGGTTCATACCGTGACTCAACTGGAAAAGAGTTTTTATATAACAAGTACCAGAATGAGATTTTCGGTGGTCCTGCTAGAGGTGAGCGGCAAAGCATTCAACTTGGCATCGACAATGTTTTTGAAATGAAAACATCCAAGGACCCAACTGATACGGTTTCTCAGCAGGATAAAATTCAGTTGCTGAATCTTTCAGCCTCTGTAGGGTACAACTTTGCAGCAGATTCGCTCCGATTCAGTGACATTAACATTAGTTACAGGACTTCTATCGGTTCCTGGTTGAATATCTCAGGTGGTTCTTCTTACACACTGTATGACTACGATAGCAACGGAAGGGACATCAATAGATTCTTAATTTCTGAAGGTAAAGGATTCCTCAGATTAAGAAATGTATCTCTTTCCTTAACTACTACTCTTGCCGGGCAAAGAAGCAATACGAGAAGTGAAACCACCGAGATCAATCCTATTGAAGAGCAAAGTGTTCTGGTAAGAAATAATCCACAGATTCACCAGGGAATTTATTACAAGTATGACCCTGATTTTACAATACCCTGGAGTTTGAATCTCAGTTATAACTACTCGTTCTCAAAATTCAATCCCTTCCAGACTTTCAGGACATCTTCGATCAGTTCATCCTTTGACTTTAACCTTACGAAGGCATGGAAGTTTACCGTGAGTGGCACTTATGATTTTGTCAATAAGGATTTTTCGGCACCGAGAATTGTGATTAGTCGTGATCTCCATTGCTGGGTAATGAATTTCACCTGGAACCCAATTGGGTTGTACCGTGGGTACCAACTCGAAATCAGGGTGAAGGCACCTCAGTTACAAGATCTGAAACTTGAGAAGTCTGACAGATTCTTTAGCGGACGATAATCAGAATTTTAGTGTTCCGATTGACGACTCTATTGCACCTGAAAAGGAGATGTTCACATCTGCTGGAATCTGATAATTCAATTGTACCAGTTTCCCCTTCCCGGATTCAAAAAAGAGCAGGTAGGAAAAAAATGTTTGATCTCTCGTGACGAAGAGGTAAACCGTTTTTCCATTTTTCAGGAATTTGTGGGCAGTGACCTGTGTGGAATCAGTATTCGCTCTCAGGACTTCATCATACTCTGCACCTGTTATCGTGGCTGAATCCTTTTCAAGGATTTCAGAAACAATCAGCATTCCCCTGGTCAGGCTATCACCAAAAACCCCGAGAAATCTGCTCCTTACAGGATTTGTGCCACTCTGTAGCTTTTCAGCATCCAGTATAAATACATCAAATTCTGGTGAAGAAAATGGTGCAAAATGAATTGGTGGTGAGAATGAAAACTCATACTCTGGATTTGAATAGCGCTGATCGATTAAGCTGGAGTCGATAGCGAATTTCATTTCCTTCATCTCCAGACCGGGAGAAGGAGTTTCACAACCCACCGTGAATGCCAGAATCCCCAAAAGGCACAAAACGAGAGTTTGTTTTATCATTTGTAATTCACGAACTGGGTTGGGAATGGTAAGTCTGCTTCCTGAATAAGTTTTTGCACACTCTGGAGATCATCTATTTTTTGACCAGTAACCCTAACTTGTTCGTCCTGAATCTGTGCATTTACTTTCAGTTTTGAGTCTTTTATTAGTTTTACGATCGTTTTAGCATCTTCTTTGGAAATACCTGTTGTCAGGTCAATGTGTTGCCTGATTCTTCCGCCTGAGGATGTTTCGGGCTCTTTCGGCTTCATAGCTTTTATTGATAATCCTCTTCGGATAAACTTGGTCTGAAGGATGTCTATGCTGGTTTTTCTAGTGTAGTCATCAGAAGTATTGATCACCAGATTTTTGTCTTTCTTGTTGAGCTCAATAGTGGTTTTCGAGTCCTTCAAGTCGTACCGCTGTATAATCTCCTTCAATGCCTGATTGATAGCATTATCAACTTCCTGGAGATCAATGTCGCAAACGATATCAAAAGAGTGGTTTTGTGCCATGGTTTTTCCAAAAAAAATTAAAATATTGAGTCAATGTAAGGAAGAATTCTGATTGAAAGAAACAGATTGGCATAACTATGACGATGCTTGGTGTACCTGTAAATGCGGTCAAAAAACGGGAACTATCAAGAAAGTGGAGGGGTTATACAATTATCAGAAATTAACCACGATGTGACAAAATTCGTATTGTTATTTAAAAAAAGGGATTATATTACTGCTGAGTCAATTGTAGTTTATGACAGGTTGTTTTTCGCTGTCGGGGTGAGTGGATTCGAACCACCGACCTCTTCGTCCCGAACGAAGCGCGCTAACCGGACTGCGCTACACCCCGAAAAACAGAAACAAAATATAATTGATTTATTTTAAATATCATAATGATAAAAAATTGGTTTTTTTGAAAAAAAATCCTACTTTACAAATGGTTTTTTATAGTCACTTTATTCCATAACCGGAGGGTAAATTATGAAACATATTCTCTCAGTATTAATCATTTTTCTGGTAGTCCTTGGTACCGCCAATGCACAGAACTATGCGTACAAGAGCCAGTGGGGTCTTGGTTTCGGTGGTTCTTACAATCGTTTGGTCGGTGTTGACCGTTCGGGTGGCGAAGGCAATATCGGTGGATTCCTGTCACTTCAGAGAGACTTCTCAGAAGCTACTGGTCTCCGTTTGAGCGGTTTCTTCAGACAGTTCAAACCCTACAATAATGGTGTATGGCCAAAAACAGAAACCACCATGTTTGGGGCTGATCTCGATGTAATCTATCGGTTTGTACCTTGTGAAACAGTCGTGCCTTATATGTCATTCGGTTTTAGTATCTACTCTGCTGATATTAAGAATGGCTTAAATGTCGCGGATGATTCATATATTGATTACGGTGCAAACTTTGGTCTTGGCGCATTGTTCAAACTCAGTCACCGTTGGGATTTAACCACTGAGGTGAAACTCACTACCACAGCAAATGACAAAATTGATGGTATGACTGGTACCCAAGGCGGTATTCTTGGTGGAGGTCTTGACAATTTCATGACCCTGAACCTTGGATTCAAATACAACTTTGGTCTCGGCGAACAGTCAAAGGTTTGTGATCTGTACAATGGTCTGAAGATGGAACAGAAAGATATGACCGACTACGATCGTATCGAACGCATGATCAAGGAAAATCAGCCTAAACAGGTTGATCCAGTTGATTACAAGCGCATCGAAGACATGATTAAGAAGTGCTGTGATCAGAAGAAAGAAGAAAAGATTATCACTCTGGTTGGTGTAAACTTTGACTTCAATAAGCACGAAGTTCGCAACGATGCTACTCCGATTCTGAATAATGCAGTTTCAGTTCTGAAAGAGAACCCAAATGTTAAGGTTGAAATTCAGGGCCATACCGACAATGTTGGTACCGATGAATACAACCAGAAGCTGTCCGAAAAGAGAGCTCAGGCTGTTTACGATTACCTCGTAAAGAATGGCATTGCTCCTTCAAGACTCTCCACTAAAGGCTTTGGCGAAAGAAATCCGCTGAGACCTAATGACACTGCAGCTAACAGAGAACTCAATCGCAGAGTTGAATTCGTTGTAGTTAAGTAAGTTGTAACAAGCTTATTCTTAAGAAGAGCCGCCTGAATAAGGCGGCTTTTCTATTTTAAACATGGGGCTAGTGTATGATGGGCGGCGTAGTGGAGTGACGAAGGAAGTTGGAGCTTCATTAAATAAATTATGGTGATAACATAGGCCTTCTTTAGCTGAACATAGAATCGGGATTCAATGCACACAGTCCCTCGCCAATGAATCAGTTACGGCTTTCTAAAAGAAGAATGAGCACCCTGAATTCAACAGAATACTCATTCTCTTAATCGTGGTATCTGATCAGCCAAATAACAGCTTTACGATAGTTAATGCCCCAAGCACACCGGCTAAATCAGCTAAAAGCCCTGCCGTAAGAGCATATCGGGTTTTCTTAACATTTACAGAACCAAAATAAACAGCTAGCACATAAAATGTAGTCTCACTACTACCATAAAATGTACTTACCAGAACTCCCAGAAAAGTATCGGGTCCATGAACAGCAATGATTTCAGTCATGATTCCGATCGAACCTGAGCCTGATAGTGGTCTCATGAGTGCCATCGGGAGTGCCTCAGCTGGCATCCCAATCAGATCGGTAGCCGGACGCAAAAGATAAATCAGAAAATCCATCGCACCACCGGCTCTGAATATACCTATCGCGAAAAGCATTCCCACTAAATATGGTATTATTCTTACGGCAACATTGAATCCCTCTTTTGCACCTTCAATAAATACTTCATAGACTTTCAGCTTTTTATATAAACCATAAGCCATAAAAAGCATTATTATGGCAGGAATTGCGAAAACTGAAAGGAGAGAAATACCTTCTTTCAAGATGTCTGCATCGAGTGTTGAAAAGATTTTTCCGAGCAAACCTGTAACACCGAGCACAACTATTCCAATCAATATGATCAGAATACCGAAAACCAATTTTTTGTTTTTCGCGAATCCATCCCTGAGCTTTGCAAATGACAATGGAAAGCCTTCAAATATCTTGGCAACCATAATGCCGGTAATGGTCGCACATAGAGAACCAAAAAAAGCAGTTCCTATAATCACAGCAGGCATACTGCTTCCGGCAGCGGCGCGAATGGCAATAGCTGTTGCGGGGATGAGAGTCAATCCGGCAGTATTAATCGCCAGAAACATACACATGGCCTTCGTAGCAGTGTCTTTGACCGGGTTCAGCTTTTGAAGCTCTTCCATTGCTTTCAATCCAAAGGGCGTTGCTGCATTACTCAACCCAAGGATATTTGCGGATATATTCATAATTATGGAACCGATTGCCGGATGATCTGATGGTACCTCCGGGAAAAGGCGTTTCATAACCGGGCTTAATGCTTTCGCCATGATTGAGATTAATCCGGCTTCCTCTGCAACTTTCATAATCCCTAGCCACAGCGCCATGATTCCAATTAAACCTAGGGCAATCTCCACAGCAGTTTTCGCATAGTTTAATGCTGCATCAGTGATCTGTTTAATCGTGGAGAAACTGACGTTTTCCACGAACAAATATGCCTGATTGTTTTGAATCAGGATTTCTCCGGTAAGATCATCTGCTTTTCCGTTTACCTGTGCCATCTCTTTCCATATTTCGGGGGAGCCTTCACTGACTTTAAAGTAAGCCGTGAACTTGTCCTTCCCTTTAGGTGTCAATCTCATATCCACGGAGATATTAGACTCTATCACTGAATTATAAACAGATTGAAAAGCATGTTTGCTTATTGTTACAGGTAAATCAGAAGATTTCGCTTCTACTGGAAGCTTTTCACCTATCTGAATTGCTATAGGGTGGCCGTTCCTGTACTTGTTGCTGGTACTGTTGGAAACATCAGTAATGATCCCTGCGGCTAGTCCAAGAAAAAGCAGTCCTATCCATACGTAATTCAACATATTATTTCAACCTCGCTTTATAGTGAAAGGGGAGAGTGTGATTGCCTTTTTGATTGGCTGCTACAATTTTTATGCTTACTTCTTCACCTGATAGGCTGGAAAGAGTAACAGTTATTGTTTTACTCCTCTTATCGAAGGTAAATTCATCGTGCTGCTCCTTGTTTAACCATACTCTGATGGACTCAGATTTGATGGGAGTCTTTGATTCAACAGTGAACACATACTGAATAGCATTGTTGTTCCTCTGTATTTCACTGAAGCTTATTCTTGGAATACCAGCAGCTATATACTTTACAAAACCCTTAAAAATACCCCACGCCTGAATTTTGTTAAACTCATCCTGTGCAAGTCGTTTCTCTTCTTCAGGGTGAGTAAAGAAGCTTCCCTCAATGAGCACTGCAGGTATTGTCGTTTTACGTAACACACTAAATCCATCACCGGGATAAATCCAGTAATCTGAATATGTCCCATCAAACGAACCTAAACCCCCGGGTAGTCTCATGACGTAAGCTAAATCACGTTGAATGTATCGAGCCAGATCCTGTTCGGATGGCTCATAGACATAACTGGTATCAGTACCATGGTAATAGGTCGAAGTGTAGTTGGTATAACGGTCTTCAGACTTACCGGGAGCATTATGGTGAATACTGATAAAAAAATCAGCCCCACTCTTATTAGCCATCTCAGAACGCTGATTAAGACTGACTGTTTCATCCACTGTTCTGGACATGAGTACACTGATGCCGGCAGCCTGCATAAACTCTTTCAAGTGAAGAGCAACTCTAAGATTGACGTCAGCTTCCACTGCAAGGTCAGCAAAGCCACGTCCTCTTCGGTCTTCACCACCGTGACCTGGATCAAGGAATACGGTGTACCCCTTGACTATTTGAGTAGCTTTTTGGATGTAAGTTTCCTGAATTTGCTGATCTTTCAGGTCTGGTGGTGTCTCATACAGCATTACTTCTGTTGTCGAACAACCAAACAGTAAAAGTCCGAGCATCGGGATAACGAGGATTCTGAGTAGCATGGATAATCCTTACCAGTATTAAACTGAGTGATCTGTAGCATCTAAAATAAGGAATATTAAACTGAAGTAAAATCAGGAATAAATTACCTGTTACAGATACAGCTCCGTCCGTTCTCAGCAAATATGCAGTTGCCGCAGTGTGTTATATTGGGTGGGTAAACACCACTCCTGATATCCCTCATAGTGCTGATAAGGTCATTCTCGATCTGATGTATGACTTCTTTACTAATGACACGTTCGATAGGATGGTCAGGGTGCCTGATGAAGCTGAGGATGACGTGTATCTCTTTGTCGGGGTATAGCCTGGATGCCGCAAGAGAATACAAATTCATTTGATGCACGTACTTTTCTGCTTCTGAATTTAGTCTGCTTTCCGGTATGTTGTTTGACTTGAAGTCAATAACCTGTACTACAGTTTCATGTTCAATGATGAGGTCAATAACGCCCAGACAAATAAAATCTTCAAGACCAAGATAGAATGGGTATTCCGAACTTGCATTCTGTGAAGTTTGAAGCCCTCTCCAGAATCGGCTGTTAATATATTTGTTATACGCAGTCGCAATATCCTCTAAATCAGCAATGAGCTCTTCCTCTGATAATGCAACACCTTTCCCATGCAAATATACCACAGCTGCCTTCATAGCAGCTTCAGTTGGTACTTTCTTCTCGAGCAGGTAATGGAGAATTGAACCACGTAGCGTAGGTGAAATGGTGAGATTTGCCTTTTTTTGATCAGTTTCCTCATCCAGATTTTCCAGTTCAAACTCAAATGCCTCATCAACAGAGGTTGTTATTTTTCCGAAATCAGCCATCAGTGTGAGATAATACTTTAAGGGACACTGTTTGTATAATGCATAAGCAGTAGCAGAAAAAATTTCGCCTGAAGTACTTGAACTAAGAGAAGTGAGAGAAGGGCTTACGATAGCTATCGAATCGGATGTTCCAGAGTCCAACACCTGATCTTCATTCCCTTGATTGTTTTCCTGATGTGCATCAATACTCTCCATTGTCTCTATATTCAACGTTGCGGTGAAGTCCTCAGTCTTCTCCTGCCATTCACCCTTATTAGATAGTGAAGATCTTTTGAGAACTTCGGTAAAGCTAATCGTATTGCTTAGCTCTTCTACCTGCAACTCAGGCATCTGATACAATAAACTATCTAATCTGGAGTGGCTGGAATAATCCTTCAAATGCTTGTGAAGAACAAGAAAGAGCTGGTTCTCGGCTCTTGTTACTGCAACATAAAATAGTCTCTTTAGTTCGGCTTCTTCTTTCTTCATCTGCACAAACTTATGATACGTAAGTAACCAAGGCTCATACTTATTCTTTTGTGCTCCAGCATCTTGCCGTATTCTCCCAAGCGGACCATATTGCTTACTTAAATAGACAGGTGCATCGTGGATCGCTCCAATTTTGTCCGGGCCAAGGATCAGAAACACGATTTTAGCCTGAAGACCTTTTGCAGAGTGAATTGTCAGGAGTGCCACCTTCCCCTGTTCACTAATCAGTTCAGCATCTGATTCAGAAGCGCTCTCAGCGATTGACTCTGTTAGAAAGCGACTGAAGTCAAAGAGCCCTGTCTTTCCCTCTGCTTCCTGCAACAGTGCAATCTCAATCAGTTTCTCAATGTTCGCTACCTGTTGCTGCCCATCATATCTTTGTGCAGCATGAACAGTCATGCCGGATTCAGTGACAATTTTTTTAATAAGCGAAGGAAGGGATAATACTTTGGAATCACTCAGCAATCCTTTAAGAATCTGAGCAACATGCTTCAGTGTGGGTACTTCAGTCTCCTGTATGCGAGTCCAAATTGGCTTGGAAAATGGTGGAGCAGTTACAAGTGTTACGATTTCCTCATCACTAATCATAAAAAAGGGCGATCGGAGAAGTGCAATCATCGCCTCCCGATTCAATGGATCAACCAGAACTGAAAGGAACGTTGAAATATCACGTATTATCTGAGATTGGTAAAAGTTCTTTCCAGCAGAATACACATAGGGAATTCCTTGTTTTGCAAACTCGATCATCAGTGGTGTAAAGAAGCTGTGCTTTCTGGCAAGAATCATCACATCTGAGTATGAAAATCCCGGTTCTTTTGAAAGTTGAATAATTTTCCTGGCGATTATTCTTCCTTTAGTGTCTTTTTGTTCCTTTGTGGGAGCCTCTCTCTCGGGTGCAAACAAAAGTGTGACCCCGCCCTGATCATGATAAGGATATGCACAGACGGTTTCGTCAAAACCAACCTCATTAAAAGTTTCCCTTGGATTATGAAAGAGTACTTTAAACAGGTGATTTGTGAAAGCAGCAATTGCAGGTGCCATCCGAAAGCTTTCTTTCAGAAGGAGCGTCTTACCGCCTTTAACGTTCTCAATATCATTGCGTGTTTTCTCAAAGACTTCAAGATCTGCTTCTCTGAATGAGTAAATACTTTGTTTCTTATCGCCTACAATAAACAGTGTGTGCATTTCATCATTGAGATCATTCAGTATGGGTTTAAATATATCATACTGAATATCATCAGTATCCTGATACTCGTCAACCATCAGAATACGTATTTTCTCCTGCAAGGAAGCAATAATATCACCGTTACTGAGCAATTCCCGTGTCTTAATGATCAAGTCCTCGTTATCGAGCATTCCCTCAGCCTGTTTCCGTTCTGTATACTTATGCAGGATAAACTTACCAAGGTCAGCCACCGCTTTTTGGAACCGGATCAAATCTTCAACCTGCACGGGGATATCTGATGGGGCTGCATTCTCCTCAGACCGTAACTTAGCCGTCTGATGCGATTTTATAGTTTGCTCAATGAGAGTTCTATCTTCGTACTCTCTCTCTACATACCCTCTGGTTCTGATAGCAACCTTATCTTTGAGCAGGATATCATTGCAAATACTGCGATAATACTTTATTTTCTTTGCAAAATTTGGTTCGCTTGATAGTTGGTCCAGATTTGCTTGGACTCTTATTGAAGTTTCACTTTCAGGATTATTTTCCAGAACATGCAAGTTCATTTTCCTGATATTCTGTATCAGGTCATCAAACTCCTTATCGAAAAACAGGTCAGATAGATTCTGGTGGAATT
>JAEXTR010000340.1 GCA_023406915.1 Bacteroidota bacterium | reverse complement strand
TGTCTCAGGATTAGGGGCAGCGATTGACTTTAATGGATGCAGAAACGAATGATATTTATTTTGTTCGGTAAGGTTTTCCATCCATTCGGACATATGGTTCCATATCTCGATACCCGTGTAATCGTCAGTTGACCAGTCTGTCCAGGGATACGGGGGGTGTTCGGGCATGGTATCACGTGATTCATGCGGATGGGCGAGGAAACCGATTCCTCCCATCTCTTTGACCTTTCTGACATATTCTGCGGCGGGGATACGGGTAGAAAGCGTCTGATCGATGCCAACGGCGAGGTAGTGGTTTTTATTCTCTTTATCGTTGATTTCGCAGCCAACGAGGAGAAAGGTGTTACCGTAAAATTTTTCGTATCCCTCTTTCAGTGCGCGGAGGGTATTATGATCCGAGAGGAGCAGAAAGTCAAGATTCAGCTCCCGGGCGAATTCAGCAATTTCGGGCACCGTACCGGAGCCATCAGAAAAGACTGAATGGATATGAAGAACACCAATTGATTCAAACATAATTACAAGCCAAAAATACAAAAAGGCAGTGGAATCCGCTGCCTTTTAGAATTTTTCTGAACTGAAGAAGTGATCAGATCAGTTCAAACAGGGTGTTATACTTTGTAGTATTCTGCACCTTGATGTCTTCCATCTTAGACAACAGGACGTTGACTCTTTCATTTTCAGCATCATCAAAGTTTTCATAGAATTCAGCTGAAGTAAAGATATAGACCTCTTCAAAAAGGTTTGTTTTGCCTTTGATCTCATAGATGGAATACGATTCAAGTCCTTCGGCACTGATTAAAGACTTCAGTTCTTTACCTGCCTGGAGGAACTCTTCACGTTTTTCAGGTCTTATTTCGTATTGTATAGAAAAGATAACTTTTCCCATTATTGCTCCGTATGTATAAAAAACTTTCAGATTGAGATAACGCCCGTAAACACGGCTGAAGCCCTGCCAGTGAGCGTAATATCTTTCATAATGCTTCCGTCTTCAGAGAGTGCTACGGTAAATTCTTCACCGCTCCTCGTAGTCAGGGTGACGGGAGAACCTGACTTACCCCGTAAATTCATTGCGATAGCTGATGCAACCGAACCAGTACCACAGGCGAGAGTTTCATCCTCGACGCCTCTTTCATAGGTTCTGATCTGCAATCCATCTGACTGCACGGAAACAAAATTTGCATTCACCCCTTCAGGCTGAAATGCGGGATGATAGCGGAGTTCCTTTCCGTATATTGTAACCGGAAAGTCGTGCAAACCACTGAATTCACCCTCAAACAGAGGTGTCAGTTCATCAACATCAATGACGATATGTGGCGCACCGGTATCAACAAAATCAACTGAAAGCTGCTTACCGAATAACACCACACCGATATTCCTCTTTATCCTGTCCACTGAGGGGAAGGACATAGTGATGGAATCATCGGGCTGTAAAGCTGCTGTATACCGTGCCCCGTGGAAATCGATCGTAACTGCACGCTTTAATGGAGCATATTCATCAAAAAAGTAGCGGGCGACCGCCCTGGCACCATTACCGCAGAAACCTGACTCTGAACCATCTGCATTCAGGTAGCGCATTGCCACTGTCATTTCATCAATCCGGGAATACAACAGCACACCATCAGCCCCGATTCCAAATCGGCGGTGACAGAGTGCGCTAACGGACTGCGAAGTTATTGCTACATGCGGATGCTGATCGAGATCAAATAGAATAAAGTCGTTACCGGCACCCTGCAGTTTAGTAAAAGAATATTTCTCCATATCTTATGCAATTTATATGAATCGCATTTGTTAAACAACGAAAATTTCTTTCCTCACTCAAAAAAATCAGGGTATTAAGGAATTATCTCTCTTGAATAACGGTCAGGCATTTTCCTGGCAATTGGCAATTCAACACCGAATGTGGAGCCAACACCCTGTTTGCTTTTTACCCATACGGTACCGTTATGATCTTCAACGATCTTCTTAACAATCCAGAGCCCAAGTCCGGAAGCAGTTTCACCACCCGTAGGAGTTGTAGAGAGGGTTACACCTTTACTAAAAACCTTTTTCAAGTCTTCCTGGGAGAGACCGGGACCATCATCACTTACTTCGAGCGTCACTTTAGACTCATTAAAATAGGTGCTTACATGAACGAGGGTTCCGTTTTTCCCGTACTTGATTGCATTATTCACCAGATTGTCCACGACTTCCTCAAATTTCCGCGGGTCAATCTTTACTTCAGGTGTATGTAAGGATGATTTATTGACCAGTTTCACCTGTTTCTGCAAAGCATATGCCTTATTCGCAGAGCACACCTTATCGATGGTTCCCTTGAGGGTTGTAACGGTAAACTCATACCGTGGGGCAGTTGCTTCCTGGCGGGCAATGGTAGTAATTTCATTTGCAAGTCTGATCAGGTTATCTGAGGAAGAAACAAGGGATTGCATAACTTCCTGCTGCTCCTGTGCATTGAGGTCGTAGGAGTTTAGCAACTCAACCAGGGAGCGGATTGCACCGATTGAGTTCTTGGTGTCATGAGCGACCATGGCAAAGACTTCTTCCTTCTGCCCCTGCAGAACTTCCAGCTTCTGTTTGCTATCCTGTAAAAGTTCCTTCTGCTCAAGGAGGTGCAGATTCCCCTCTTCAAGCTCTTTTACCAGTGATCTGAGATCATCAACCTGATCCCTGAGGGCAAGGTTTTGCTTTTTCAAAGACTCATATTCAGTTTTCAGCCGGTCATAGAGGTACTGGATATCAGGGTTATCACCGGCAGGATCGGGCTTCTCAGCCCTGATAGTACGTCTTGACAGAGAAAAGAAATAGATAGCAGCGATCACCGCAAAGAGAGCAATTGCGGAGACTGCATAAAAGAGGACAGGTGTGATTATCATAACACAATCATGGTTTGATTTATGAATACCATTTCATTCACTGACGGGAAGCCAAAAAACGTCGTTCACCATTATCAGGCGTTCAACAAGTGCCCGGAGACATTGAGCGGGTATCTTTCAGTGAACCAAAAACCATACTTCCCGGTTTTGAAAGATAGAGAATTACTAGTAGAAAAATAGTTAAAAAAAGAGTATAATAGTGTTTAATCTGAAATATTTCCGAGACATGTGTGTTCTTTAAGTCAAAACAAAGTAAAGTCAAAACCACTCCGGGAGAGAAGGTATGGCTCTCGGAAGCAGAAAAGATCAGGCAGCTTACCCTGATCTGCAATCATGCCGCGAAGCAGCATCAGACGGTTATTCTGACGGCTCATTTCAGGGATACGGTTGTAGCCCTTGCTGAAGCACTCAAGGCTGACGGCACTCCTTTTTATTTTTTCAACTCAAGAACCCTGGGCTTTGATGCAATGCCCGAGGGATCTGCCTCAACTATCTATCTCATCAGTTCCTTTAACTTTTCCGTAAAAAACATGCAGGTGTTTTCGGCATTCCCGAATAATGTACAGGTATATTGTGCTGAGCGGTATCCGTTACGGAAGCGGGACGAAGATGTTGTCACATTTTTTGCCGGACAGCAGTTTGAGAGCCAGATCGAGTTTATCGTTGCGCTTGATGATCCCCTCCTGAAGTTTTTCGGCAGTGAACGGACAACCACGATACTGCAACATCTGGGCATGAAACCGGACGAATGCATCTCCCACCCGCTGATCAGCAAATCGATTGAACAGGCACAGGATAAGATTGCCAAGAAGGCCCGTTCCGATGTGCAAACTGACAGTGCAAAAACATGGTTTGAGCAGAACAAGCTACTCTAAGGACTTTAATCATGACTATCCACTTACTTCTATTCTACTGAGGTACACTTATGTTTAGCAGGCGAATACTCCTCTTCTTTCTTATTACTGCTTCCCTGTTATACCCGCAAAAACACTTGAACAACGGGTATAGCTTTCTTGAAGAAGCAACCGTTTATATTCCACGCACCATAGCATTCAGCGGTGCCGAAACAGGTAAGTTTATTGTCTCACCCAGTATTGCGATTCTGCCCAATGGAGATTATGTAGCATCACACGATCTGTTTGGACCGAATACTGAACAGACCAACCCAAGCACCTTTATCTATCGGTCTGATGATAAAGGGAATACCTGGGAGCTACTAACCGAACTGAGAGGACAGGGATGGTCAACCCTGTTTTACCATAACGGAGCACTGTATCTGATGGGAACCTCCGGTTTTGAAAGAGGATCCATTATCATCCGAAAGTCTGAGGATGGCGGCAAGCTATGGACCGAACCACGATACAGCGACTCCGGACTGCTGATGAAAGCAGAGAACCGCGGTTACCATACTGCTCCCGTGCCTGTTGTAGTGTATAACGGCAGAATCTGGAGAGCATACGAAGATATGGACGGCAAAGGTGACTGGCCGGAATGGTTCAGAGCTTTTGCAATGAGTGCCCCTGTCAATTCAGATCTGCTTCAGGCAACAAACTGGACAATGACTCCCCCGATCTCATTTGATGAAAAATTCTTTGACTTCAAGACTACGAATGCACCGGGCTGGCTTGAAGGGAACCTAGTTGTAACCCCGAAGGGGAAGCTGGTGAACATCCTCAGGACGTATTCCGTACCACGCTTTGATATTGCGGCGGTGATGGATGTGGATGAAGATGGTGCTTCCGTTTCTTTTGATAAGGATAAAGGGTTTATTGATTTTCCCGGCGGACTTTCCAAATTCACGATTCGCTATGATAAAACCAGCAAGACGTATTATTCGATTGTAAACCTGATTACCAATCCGCAGACATCGATCAGCGAGAATGACTGGGATAACAGTGTGTATCACCAACGGAATGTGCTTGCACTGACGTCGTCCAAAGATCTGAAGAAATGGAATGTGAATTACACGATCCTTGAGACGAACCGTGGTGCTGCATTAAACAAGCAGAACAAGACCGGATATCAGTATGTTGACTGGCAGTTTGACGGTAACGATATTATTGCTGTGTGCAGGACCGCAATGAACGGCGCAGACACGTATCATAATGCCAATTATCTGACGTTTCACCGTCTGCAGAATTTCAGGAAGCTGAATTCAAAAACCCCTCCTCAGCAATTCTAATCTGAGATTAATCTTATTTATGAGGCTGCGGCACGTATGAGTTCCACAGCCTTTTTTATTTCAATCCTACTTTACTGCCCACTAAGAAATGCTCTGATCCTTGCTGAGCATTGTTCCATTTCGCAGTTGACGGCAAGATGACCGCAATCACTAATGAGGATGAGCGGATCAACCTGAAGCAGATCAGCGAACTGCACAGCGGGCAAAGGGAACAAAAGATGATCTGATGCAGAAACGATGATCAGCATCTCAGCCTTTACTGATTCGGCTGCTTTTTCCAGTGAACCCATAAAACGTTTGGCAATGTTGTGCGTAACCATTGCCTTTAACTGTGCACTCCAGTTATCCACGGTGAAAGTGCGCGGATTCTTTGAACCAAAGCCACTGATCAGCACGGATGCTGAGTCATACGAATACTTCTTTACGACATAGTCGGGAGTCCGGACCACGATATTCATAGTCATATCCAGGAGCTTATGTATTTCATAATCCTCTGCTCCGTACTTTTTGCCGGTTTCAATAATGTTTTTCCATGTATCAAAGATCAGAAGGTCATTTGATGAAGGCCGAGGCGTACTGACATAGGGTACGATCTTTTTTGCAAATCCGGGATAGAGCACTGCCCACTCAAAAGCCTGCATACCCCCCATAGAACCACCAACGATTCCATAGATTTCTTTTATACCCATGACCCGTGTGAGAAGCTGAAACTGAGAGCGTACCATATCCGTGATGGTAATGTCCGGGAACATTCCGGGTGCAGCAAGGGGATAATTGGATGGTGATGTAGAAACACCATTACCGAGAGCGTCGACGGCAATCACGCAAAAGTGAGTTGTATCAATCAACAGCGATGGACCCATCAGGAAGCCAATCTGATCACTGGTACCTGCGAACCATGTTGGGAAGAGGATGATATTGCTTTTCGCTTCATTCATCTGTCCGTAGACATTGTATCCAACCTTGCAATCCCTGATTACGACTCCGGCTTCGGTGGTAAAGTCACCGATCCTTCCGATTGTTGCCTTTGGCTGGGCAAAGTTTGTAAACGTAACAACGAGTAGCACGAAGAGGGGCACGAGTGATTTTTTGAGTATCATACAACACGCTTTCTGAGTGAGATGGTTTAAAAACGTACATTCAAATTTAATAATAATCTGTCAGGAGACGGATATTGATCAGAATATGTATTTTGTGGTATTGAAATTATTGTTCCTTATAAGGTAAAGTATGAATCACGATCTGAACGAAGCAACAAAACAATACGACCCAAGGATGCACACGGCTGAACATATCCTGAACCAGACGATGGTGAGGATGTTCAACTGCGGGCGGGCGTTCAGCGCCCACATTGAGAAAAAGAAATCGAAATGCGATTACCGACTGCAACGTGACCTGACTGATGAAGAGGTAACCACGATTGAGCAGACGGTGAATGCGATAATACAATCTGATCTGCCTGTTACAGAAGAAATAATTTCACGGAGTGATGCGCAGGCACGGTTTAATCTTGAGAAACTTCCGGACGAGGCAAGAGAATCGATCAGGATCATCCGGGTTGGTGAGTATGATGCATGCCCCTGCATTGGGGTACATATCAACCACACCTTTGAGATCGGGACCTTCAAGATTATTTCCCGTGAATATTCAGAAAACAGACTCAGGATACGATTCAAAGTTTTTTAATTCACATCAGAATTCGCTATTTTTCATTATCCTAAAAGAAAGGAAAGCTGAAATGGCAAAACTCACACTCACTTTGGTACTCTTCTTTTTTGCAAGCCTGACGTTCGCCCAGGAGGTGAAGGACTATGAAAAGGATTTCAAGACCTTTTGGGGCGCCTTCAATGAAGCTGTGAAGAAGCAGGATTGTCATGAGTTAGGCAGAATGACTCACTTCCCTCTCAATGTATCAAAAGGCGAGGAGTCAACGACGATGACTCCTATGAATTTCAGTGCTGAGTGCACAAAGCTGTTTCATCCCCTGCTGGTAAGGCACTTCAAAGAGCAGTATATTCAGTATGATCTGACCCACAACGATATAAAAATGAACTATCGTAAGGATATCTATCCTGTTGAAGATGAAATTTACCGGGAGAAGTTTGACCTGTACGAAGGAACAAAAATTTTTGCGTTCATGCTCACCAACAATACGGACAGGATGCCAGAATTGCAGCTAGTATTTCTGAAGACCAAGGAAGGGTACAAGCTGTTTCATTATCTTACCCCGTAGCAGGGCTTCAGACAGAGAATTTTTTCTTCGAATAAAGTATTAGTGCTGACAGGAGCAACACTGTCAGCACTAATGCCAACACATTCATTCCCAGTACGGCAAGCGGTGAGGTAGCCTCCATGATCATTCCAGTTGTGTAGGGTACGAGTACTGCCCCCATACTGGCAGCTGCGAAGAAAAGTCCTGTGATCTTCCCATTGATTCTGATCCGTCGTTCAGCGAATGCGAACGTTGTGGGGAAAACCGTAGACATAAAGAAGCCACTACCTGCCACACCTATCCAGAGCCACCCGACACTTCCGTTATTAAGCAACAGCATCAACGATGAAAT
>JAEXTR010000317.1 GCA_023406915.1 Bacteroidota bacterium | reverse complement strand
GGCTTGCCATATTTTCTCTTGCGATCTGATTACCTTCGATAATTGCATCAGCCATCACTTTTGCGACGAGGTCGATTGTTTTCACCGCATCATCATTGCCGGGGACGATGAAATCGATTGGATCAGGGTTACAATTAGTATCAACAAGTGCGAAGACAGGGATACCGAGTCTTTTTGCTTCCATTACGGCGATGGATTCTTTTTTGATATCAACAATAAAGAGTGCACCGGGGAGGCGGTTCATTGTTTCAACGCCTTCGAGGATTTTCTTCAGCTTATCTTTTTCGCGGGATAAGAAAAGCCGTTCTTTTTTCGTGATTTTGTCGAATGTTCCGTCTATTTCTTGTTTTTCAATAGTCTGGAGGCGTTTTACGCTGCGTTTGATTGTTGAGAAGTTGGTAAGCATACCGCCGAGCCAACGTTCTGAAACCCAGTTACTTTCTGATCTGCGTGCTTCTGTTTCGATCGTGCTCTTTGCCTGCTTCTTTGTACCGACGAAAAGAACGCGGTTACCTTCGCCCACGATACGGGTAAGGTTTTCAGCAGCCGCATCGATCAGCATCTGGGTTTTTTTAAGGTTAATGATATGGATCCCATTTTTTTCCATAAAGATATACGGACGCATTTTGGGATTCCAACGGCGGGTCAGGTGACCGAAATGGGCACCGGCTTCAACTAACTGGGTAAGTTCTACTTTAGGCATATCCTAACTCCTGTTGTTCTTTTACTTCCTTCAACTTTGCCTTAAACCCCCGTAAAACGGGCACAGGCGGCAAATCCGGAAGTATGTTGTTAAATAAAAAAGTGTAACGATTAACGCTTTGAGAACTGGAATCTCTTGCGTGCTTTTGGCTGACCATACTTTTTGCGTTCGACCATTCTCGGGTCACGGGTAAGATACCCTTCTGCCTTGAGTTTGGGGCGCATATCTGGATTCAGCTCGCAGAGGGCACGGGAAACACCGAGTCTGATAGCTTCAGACTGACCGGTGAGACCACCACCCTGTACATTGACTTTCAGGTCAAATGTACCTTCAGTTTCAGTAACTCTGAAGGGTGAAAGGATTGTATCACGGTGGTCCTGCTGAGGGAAGGCAACTTCAAGAGCCTTACCATTGATAGTAACACCACCATTACCGCTGCGCAGCATCACGCGTGCACTTGAGGTCTTTCTTCTTCCGACATAGATTTTTTCAAGCATACAATCTCTCCGTTAAAAACTTAACACTTCAGGTTTCTGTGCAGTGTGCGGGTGCTCAGTTCCGCTGTAAACTTTCAATTTTTTAATGAGCTTTCTGCCGAGACGGTTCTTAGGAAGCATACCCTGAACTGCCATCTGAATCACTCTTTCGGGATTCTTATCCATAAGTTCCTGATATTTCTTCACCTTTAAACCACCGGGATATCCTGAGTAATGGAAGTACTCCTTTAACTCGCTTCTTTTACCAGTGATTTCAACCTTGTCAGCATTGACGACCACGACAAAATCGCCGGTATCCATATTTGGCGTAAAAATCGCCTTATTTTTGCCGCGGATGACTCGGGCAATTTCAGTGGCTAACCGTCCTAAAACCTTTCCTTGCGCATCCACAACGTACCATTTGCGGTCAGCATCCGTAGTAGGAATAAACCGCGTCATTTTTTCTTGTTTCACGAAAAAACCTCCAACATTCAAACAAAACACTTATAGAGCCTATAAACTTAACGCTTTTCCTGTAAAAAGTCAAATAATTTAACAAAGGGAGTCTTTGGCGGGGTCAAAATCGTGGGAAATTGCTACATATCAGTAAGGGCAAAAAAGAGGGGACAGGTAAGAAACCACTCTCTTTAATAGAAAGGATAATAGGGACTTTGAGGCAGAATCATTTACCATAGGTGAAGGTGCCGAGCATATCGTAGAAGACTTTTCGGTGGGCTTCAAAGTCTTCTGTATCACGGACCGAGAGGCGAAAAAGGAAATCGAAGCGCTCACCGGTCTGCATATACACAACCTGTTCGAATTGTCCTTCCATTTCAGTGGGATCATTATAATATAGATAACAATCCTCAAGTTCCTCCGAATACAGGTAGCGGTCTTTCAGGAAAAGTTCGGGATCAGCAACTTCGATGTGTATGAAGGGGGGCACTCGTCCTTCACCTGCTGCACCGATAAAGGTTACTCCACTGAGCCTGTTATCCTTTGGCTGATCGATAAAGCTCCATGCAAGTGGGAATCGAACAGATACCTGAAGGGTAGATTCCTGGTAGATTTGCCTGAGGGCAGATGTGTCGGGGGATTCCATTGCTGTACGGAGAGCACCCTTCACTTTTTGGGCAGATGCAGTATCCCGGCTTCCCTCACCGTTATCTCCTTTCAATGGAACTGGTGCAGGAAGAGGGAGTGGTTTTATAAGTTCTTCCGGCTGAGAGAGGGTTCGTTGGGTAAAATTGAGCTGCATCTCCCCTCCCCCGTGATGCGGACGTGTGGTAATCATCAGGGTAATGGTAAAGAAAAGCAATCCGTGCAATCCTGCCGAAGCGAGCGCAGAGGCTAACCTGGTTTCAAGGGGATGAATCACAATAACTTCCGAAGACGGAAAATGATTTTTTTCATAACACAAAATACGAAGGGGAATGGATAATTGATTCCGCTACAGACGAGGGAGACCACCACAGGTGGAAACGGTTTTTAAAAGAGCGTAATAGACCCTTAACACCTCCGCTTTATGAATTTCATTTCAAAACAGGGAATCTTTTAGTAATTTTGTACATTGAAACTAAAGAACTTACGTCCGGGCACCAACCCATCCCCGCCACTGTAAAAAGATTTTTTATTACCAAAACACAGGATAAAAAGAAGATGGAAAAAAAAGATTATTTGCGTGACATTGTTGAACACATCGACATAAAAAAATACGATGTGGTTCCAATGGTTGATGCGATGGAAAAAATGGCATTTCAGGCAAGAAACCTGAACCGTGCATCAAAAATTTATGACATGATGCTTGCTGACAAGGATTGTACGGTGATCCTGACCCTGGCTGGGAGTCTGTTCAGCGCTGGATTGAAAAAAGTAGTGTATGACATGGTGATGAACAACATGGTTGACGCCATTGTCTCCACTGGTGCTATTATGGTTGACCAGGACTTTTTTGAGGCATTGGGCTTTAAGAACTATATGGGCACTCCTTTTTCGGACGACAACGAACTGCGCGAACTGATGATCGACCGTATCTATGATACGTATATTGATGAAGAGGAGCTCCGCATCTGTGATGAAACCACCGGAAAGATTTTTGATTCCATGGAACCACGTCCGTATTCATCACGTGAATTTTTACAGGAATTTGGCAGATACCTTGAGAAAAATGGTGGTCCAAAAGTAGAAGACAGTGTTATCTGGGCTGCATACAAGAAGAATGTCCCGATTTTTGTGCCGGCATTCTCTGACTGTTCAGCAGGATTCGGGTTTGTGATGCATCAGACTGCACATCCGGATAAGCATGTATCACTGGATGCTGCAAAAGATTTCCTCGAACTGACAAAAATTAAACTTGCCAGCAAAGAGACTGGTATCTTTATGATTGGCGGCGGTGTGCCGAAGAATTTTACGCAGGATATTGTGGTTGCTGCTGACCTTCTGCAGGAAGAAGCACCGATGCACAAATATGCTATTCAGATTACTGTTGCGGATGAAAGGGATGGTGCACTTTCAGGCTCAACGCTGAAAGAAGCAAGTTCCTGGGGTAAGGTTTCTCTTTCCTACGAGCAGATGGTGTATGCCGAGGCTACACTCGCCCTTCCATTGCTTGCCGGTTACGGGTACCACAAGGGATCATGGAAGACCCGCCAGCCGAAAGAACTCTCCAAACTATATTAATATCAGCTTTTTAACCGGGTACCCTGAGTTCAGGGTTACCCGGTTTTTTTATTTTTATTCATACAATAAAACAGACAGCCACAGCATTCTACTGTGAGCAGCGGTTACAGCACTACCTCATGTGTCAGGCAGTGAATTGTGCCAAGCCCCCATACCAGATCAACTGCATGGATACCTACCACTTTCCGTTTCGGGAAGCATTCACTGATTATACCAAGAGCGATTCGGTCGGCAGGATCATTAAAGGTAGGGACGAGTACCGTTTCATTTGCGATGTAAAAATTTGCATAGCTGGCTGGGAGTCTTAGTCCATCAAACCAGAGTGGTTCGGGCATGGGAAGCGGGATAACCTCAATCTTTTTTCCTGTTGAAGTTTTCATTCCCTGAAGGCGCTCCATGTTTTCAGCAAGGGGACGGTAGTTTTCATCCTTGCTCTTCTTTTCACTGCACAATAAAACAGTAGAATCATTCACAAAGCGGCAGAGGTCATCAACATGACCGTGTGTGTCGTCACCAGCAATTCCCTTCCCCAGCCAAATCACCTTGTCGATTCCCAGATACGTTTTAAAAACCGCTTCATAATCTTCCTTTGTAAAGCCAGGATTCCGAACCTGTACTTTGGGATCGAGAAGACATTCCTCTGTAGTGAGCAGGGTGCCTTTCCCATTGGAATCTATTGCGCCGCCTTCGAGGACTACATGAGTACCATTGTACATAGCCCGTACAAGTTTCCTTTTCAGAGTGCGTGCAGATGCTGCCGGGATGTTCTGGTCAAGTTTCCAGTTGTCGTATTTTGCCCAGCCATTAAACCTGAAGTGGATTGCTTTCCGGTCATCGGTTTCATTTTCAATTACAAGTGCGGGGCAGGCATCACGCATCCAGCCGCGGTCGGTGGGCTGAATGATGAACCGGATATTCTCAAGGGGGACATAATTTTTCGTGAGGGCGCGAATTGCATCCTCTTTCTGTTTCTCATCGCGGGTAAAGATAATCACATCCTCATAAGGTGCGATTTTTTTTACGATTTCGGCATAGACCCATTGGATAGGGGAAAACTTACCGGGCCAGTCGCTTTTGTTTGAGGGCCAGCCTATAATAGTTGCCTTATGCTTTTCCCATTCAGCGGGGAGACGATACTGATGCTGTTGTTTCATACTTTCAATCCAAAAAACGATTGGTGATAGGGTGATAGGCATCTATGCGGCGATCACGAAGGAAGGGCCAGTTGCGGCGTACCGTTTCCAAGTGATCACGATCGAGTTCAGCCGTAAGGATTTCTTCAGTATCGGTGCCTGCCTGTGAGAGGATCACACCCTGCGGGTCAGAAATAAATGAAGAGCCCCAGAAGAGAATGCCGTCACTTTCGGCGGTTGGCTTTTCCAGTCCGATTCGGTTTGCAGAACCGACATACACTCCGTTGGCAATAGCATGGGAGCGTTGAATAGTGATCCAGCTATCGCGCTGGGCGGTACCATAGCGATCAATCTCTTTCGGGTGCCAGCCGATCGCAGTGGGATAGAAAAGGACTTCGGAGCCCTGAAGTGCGGTAATTCTTGCGCCTTCGGGGTACCATTGATCCCAGCAAATAAGCGTACCCACATTGCCAAAGCGGGTGGGGAAATTTTTAAAACCGAGGTCACCCGGAGTGAAGTAGTATTTCTCGTAATATGCAGGATCGTCCGGGATGTGCATTTTCCGGTAGATTCCAGCGACGGAACCGTCAGAATCGATAATGACAACAGAATTATGGTACAACCCCGGGGCACGTTTTTCAAAAACGGGGAGTACGAGGACGACACCGAGTGATTTGCACAGCTGCTGAAAGTGAGGAACGGTTTTGCCGGGAATAACCTCAGCGAGGTCAAAAATGCGGCTTTCCTCGGTTTGGCAGAAGTATCTGGTCTGGTACAATTCAGGAAGACAGATCAGGTTTGCACCAGCCTTAGCCGCTTTCCTGATAAATGATTCTGCCTTTTTATCATTCTCTTTTTTCACATCAGAGCATGCCATCTGGATGACACCAATGACTGTTTTATTCAATTTTTTCTTCATGGGGTCCTTCATCTGAGAAAATACGATTGCAATATACTAAGCCTGTGCCTTTTTTTGGAACGATTTCAGACCATCACGCTGAAAGACATGGCCTACAACCTCGGCTAAAGTTTTCAGAACCTGCAAGAGGATCAACATCAAAATAGGGAAGCCGGAGAGCGCCACCAGCATACCGCCAAAGATACCCACGAACTGCTGAACGATAATCCTGGGGTAAGGGCTGAACATCACTGTAACGGGTGAATCCTTCGCATACTCATCTTTGCCTACATACTCGAACAGAAAATAATAGAAATGAATGAGTACAGCAGCAACCACCCCTACCCACCATGGTGATGTAAGGAGGTAAGCCAAAAGATTGATCAGTACCATGGGAAGGAAACCAGAGTCACTTATGTTTACACCCACTGAGGATGAGATGATAACCGTCTGACCGATCACAAAAAAGTTGTAATGCACCATGAAGAACAACGCAATAAAGAGTTTGCCAAATATTCCAGGTTTCTGATTATTCTCAACTGGAACCTGTGCAAGGAATATCTTCAGGATATTGACAATTCCGATGATCACAGTTTCAGCAATGTAAAGAAGAATCAGTCCGGCGGGATCCCACCCGAGAAAAATCACCCCAAGGAGTGGAACGCTGTTGTAGATAAGAAGGGGGATGATGCTTTTATCCCGAAAACTGCTCTGGAGGGACTTTTTCATAGCAGCAGCAACAGCATCTTTTTGGTCATTGGTCATACGATATTCTGTCCGGTTCGTGAAAGATTTTCTGACAAATGGGAAACAGGGGAAGCTTCCCATTTGTTCATTTAACGGATTAGCAGCCAGAATGTTCCTGGAACATGGGGATAGGTTATAGAACAATAAAGAAATATTCAATTGAAACGGGAGAGGAAGATGTTTAATAGCCACATAACCCCCATATAAGCCACGATGAGTCACCATAGCAGAACTTGACATTCAATCGATAATTGCGTAATATAAAATCAAGATTCCCGAGAACTCTGACTCACCTCAACTATCAATACATAAATAAATGGAGCAATCATGAAAAAATGCTTTACTTTGTTGGTGCTTCTTGTTCTGGTTCTTCAGTCTTCATCCTTTGCCCAGCAGGAGAAGGATAACACCATCCCCATTGAATACAGTCCTGTATTCACTATTTTACCCCCTGAATATGCTGCGATTGGCGGCACTGGAGTCTTCACCGGTCCACTCGGCTCAACAACCAGAATTTATCAATTTCTGATCCATGACACCCTGCTTGTTTCTCTGAGGGGGAAACAAATTCTGTCATTTGCACTACGTCTTCCAGCAGCCGCAACTGCCAACTGGCCGACAGCTGAAATAGTGTTTCCATCATACGAAGTACGCTTAAGCGGCAGTGTGGCTCCTGCTGACCGGAGTCTCACCTTTGCGAATAATATCGTTGGGTCACAGGTATTAGTTCGCCAAGGTCCCCTTACGGTGGCAGCTAATGCGTACAGGTTTGGCAGCACGCCAAATGAGTTCGGACCCCCGATAAACTTTGACACACCCTATGATTATGCAAACGGTCATTTGCTGATTGAACTGCGTCATACGGGCTTTACCGGAACCTCTCGTTCCAATGATGCCATCACTACCTCAACGACAGGTTACGGCACCTTATTCAGTGCATGCTGGGCTTCAAGCCTGACCGCAACCAGTGGATCACAAGGGAATTTCTCTGTTCTTCAACTGGTCACTGATGATCCAATTCCTGTTGAGCTGACATCGCTTAACGCTTCCGTTGACGGAGGGACTGTTACGTTGCAATGGAGTACCGCCACGGAGACAAACAACAGCGGCTTTGAGATCGAGAGAAAGGGTGATGATGGTACATTTAAACGTATAGGTTTTGTAGCCGGGAAAGGTACTGTGACAACTCAGAATTCCTATATTTACAATGACTCACCCGAGAAGCCAGGCATATACGAGTACCGTTTGAAACAGGTAGACTTTAACGGCACGTTCGAATATTCTGACGTATTAACAGTCAATGTTACCGTTCCTACGGATTATGCATTGTATCAGAACTATCCTAATCCATTCAATCCATCAACAACTGTCAGATTTGCCTTAAAAGCAGAATCTCAGGTTGTAATGAAGGTGTTCAATGCCCTGGGTCAGGAAGTTCGCACTCTGGCAGACAAGCGTATGCCGGCAGGACTCCATGAGATCAGCTTTGATGCTACCGGATTGCACAGTGGATTATATATGTACCGCCTTGAGGCAAAAGGAATAGATGGTTCCCTCTTTACCTCAATCCGTAAAATGACACTTTTGAAATAGCTATGTATTCAGCCGGGGCGGTACGCACTGCTCCGGCTACCATATGCAGGGGAAGGCACACTCGAAATTTTATGCAAAAGAGATCATCATTCCCCCCTCCGTTTCAGTACCTGCACATTCAGCCTGTTTTTGCACGTACGTATCCAATAAATATCACAAATTTATTAGTTGTATTTTTCCTCTATTCTTTTTGTTTCATCGCTTCAGAGACCAGAGCTATTCCAGCAGCATTCCCCTTATATACCACAGAACAAATAAGCCCGCCGGATACTATTAACCGGAACCATCCGTCTTTATGGATGATGCGGTACTTTGACGCTGATTTTACTGTATTCACCTTTAGTGATGGAGATGATACAGGATTGTTTCCCGCCATGAAAGTCGTCTCTCCACATGCAGTCATTGAGAATGGCGCAGTGCGAATGAGTGGTTCGATAGCTGACACCTTTCTTACAGGTCCCGATTATTTTCAGCGGACACGATACTGGTACAAAGCAAATCCGGCGCCGATATTGCATTCTGTAATTGTAAGGGCAAAGTTTGAACAGGATCCCCTGTTTCTGGTGAGAGGTGAAACAGCATTGCTGCAGGTTGATGTAACGATGACCGATTCAAAGCAACCTGCTGAAAGGGTTGTGCTTTCTAAGATAACGATTGATGCAAACCTGGTGGATATTTTTGGATGGGGGGAGTGGCACAAGTTTTACCTGCAAGATTATGTCATTGTTGATATGAAAGAGTATCAGAATCCTGGCACAGCTATTCTGATCCCTCATCAACAGAAGGAACCTGAAGCCACAGATAAGAAAATTGAGTTCAGGTTCCACTGGAAAGGTGTTGAGGGGTGTACTGTATGGATCGATACGATTGTAACCTGCGATCCACTCGGCGAAATGCTGATGCACAGCAGCATTGTGAAACGTGATATTATACGGATACTGGAGCGGTATCCGCTACAACCCGGGCTGTACGGTGAAACACAGGAACCGAAGTCAGCAGATAACTGGTTACCATTCCTGAAAGTGAGGGAGTTGGTGAACCCGGGTCACTTACTTGGGAAAGAGTGGATGGAATCGGCAGAAGAAAAATGGATACAATGGTGGAGGGATTCGGAAGTCAGAGGCATGGAGGGAAAAGTTATTCCATTGTTGTTTGAGAAGCCCAGATAACGTACGAAAAACCGGGGCGTGACAGGGTTATTGGTTCTTTCCCCTTTCCGGGAATTATTGTATCTTGAATTGCTGTTTTCAGGGATGGGCAATCCCTGTTCTTACCTATCTTTCAACCAAAAAGCGGTGTTACTATGAAAAAAATCGGTATTCTTTTCGGGCGGGAAAATACATTTCCGCAGGCATTTGTTGACCGGGTCAACGAAAAAAAGGAAAAAGGCATCATTGCAGAATTTGTATCTGTTGATAAAATTATGCAGGGTATGGAAAGTGATTATGCAGTAATCATTGACCGGATATCACAGGATGTACCTTTTTACCGTGCAGCACTGAAGACAATGGCAGCTACCGGAACAGCGGTGATCAACAATCCCTTCTGGTGGACTGCGGACGATAAGTTTATTAATAACACTATTGCCCTGCAATGCGGTGTAGCAGTTCCGAAAACCGTTATCCTGCCTTCGAAAGACCATCCTGAAGACACATCAGAACAATCTTTCAGAAACCTTGCATATCCATTGGACTGGGACTCCATTTTTAACTATGTGGGTTTCCCTGCCTATTTTAAACCATTTGCCGGTGGCGGGTGGAAAAATGTTTATCGTGTGGAATCACCGGAAGAGCTTTTCAAAGCATACGATGAAACAGGACGATTAGTGATGATGCTGCAGGAGGAGATTGTGTTTACTGATTACTTCCGCTGCTACTGCCTTGACCGTAAGGATGTACATATTATGCAATATGATCCCCGTCAGCCGCATGAACACCGTTATGTAAAGAATCCAATGCCGGTAGAGATGAAGCTTCTGAAGTCTCTTCATAACGCCGTGATTGCACTGAATGAAGCACTGGGATATGATTTTAACACGGTTGAACTGGCAGTCAGGGATGGTGTTCCGTACGCCATTGATTTCTGTAATCCGGCGCCGGATGCTGATGTCCACTCAGTAGGTGAAGAGAATTTTGAGTGGATTGTAG
>JAEXTR010000300.1 GCA_023406915.1 Bacteroidota bacterium | reverse complement strand
CGTCTCATCTTTACTCTCTGAGTTTAACCCGACTGAAAACCTTGAAGGGATCGTTGCTTTCACTACAAAATCATCTGAGGACATCTCCGGTCAGATTAAAAATTATGTTTTTACTCGTCCTGTGATTTTTGCACGCCATGTGAAGGATATAAAAGTTGCCTGGGAAGATCTCCGTGAGAAGAAGTATAACTCTCCGCTGTACGATTTTTTCAACCTCCTGCATGTCATTGGTCTTACTGATGCCGATATTTTCAGTTACCGCGTATTGAAAGTGTCATTTTATTATGAGTATCATGAGAATTTGAAGAAGCTGCTGGATGTCTACCTCGACAGGTATAGCCCTGTACTGAACTTTGAAGAAGACCCGCAGAATATCCTGCGTGGTAAATTGATGTCAATGAAAGATGACTACCTGGGAACTAAGAATCTGTCATTTCTGCGTGACTACTGTCTCACGAACGGCGAATTTGAAATGGATGAAAGCATCAGGAAAAGAATAAAAGAATCACTCTCTTCTTATCGGGAGCAATTCTACTTCAGACCAGACGGTGAAATAGGTGTATGGCACACTACCCATTTTAAATCTGAGGATGAAGCCATCGCACACGCTATTAAGCTTCTGCGTGAAAGATTCGATGATTACCAGGAATTAAAATGGAGCCTTGTATGAATGATGACTTAGTTTTAGAGTTAACAAACAGGAACTTGGAACTCATCAACCGAATTGAGGTCTTAGGAGCTGAAATTAAAAGGCTTCAAGAAGGGTTTGATGATGCCATTGGTGATAATCAGAAAAAAGTTGAAGAAAATACCCGGCTCCAGACCCAGATACAGACCTGGCAATCGGTAGTTGATGAATTAGCACACTCAATAAATACCGATGTTTTTGTTGCTGTTGACAAGTTGGATCCGTTTATTGATAATCCCGAGATCAAAATGGCAAGTTATCATGTCAGACAAATTCGCGACCTTACTAACTTACTTATGTGGTATATAAAAAGGAATGAAATAAGTTTGTCTGGTGATATGGCGCAAGTGGATGTCGTTGATTGTATCAAAGGACAAATTACACTGATTAAGGATGGTATAAGTACTCTTCGTATAAATAAAACTAACCATCGGGATACTCTGAGAATCCTTGAGGTACCGGTTGTTTCATCCGGAAGTTCAGTGCTTTCAATTCAGAGTGATTTTAAAGCTGCTATTCCGCTTATTTTTAAGGATATGCTTCGGAATGCTTTTAAAAATACACAGGAAAACTCACCCATAGTTAGTGTTGATGTATACGGGGGTGATGAGAACATAGTTGTTACAATTTCCAACAATCGTGCGATTGATACTGAGTTCAGTGATTGGTTTAATGGAACATCGAACACTGATCCAAAGAAAATTCAAAAATCAAGCAAAGTTGGATTGAGAGTAATAAAGATGTGGAATAGCTTATTGAAAATACAAGCCTCATTATTACCAGACCCTGTAAAAAATGAAACTACCGCCACCATTATCTTGCCAAAAAGGATTATGATATGAGAAAGGATTATGATATGAGTAAGTTGAGAATTCTGTTGGCTGAAGATGATTCGGAGCCAAGAGAAATATTTTCAAGTAGAATTCGTGAGTATTTTGCTAATTCTCAAGTCAAGTATGAGTATGTCGAAGCTGCATCTTATGACGAAGCTTCGACTATTCTCAAGCAATCCCGCGAAGATCGAAACTATTTCGACGTCTTCTTCTCGGATATAGATTTTTCAGAAGGTGTTAATACTGGAGAGAGGGCATCAGGATATGAATTGATCAAGGAAGCCTTTAATATTTGTCCTGGTACACTCATTATAACATTTTCTGGTCAGTTCCGCTCTCAGGACCTCTGGGGTGAATATGAGAACCTGAAGAATCTTGGACTGATCATAAAAACAATGGATAAGTCTCATTCCGATGGTGGTACATGGAACTGGTATTTCGAAAATTTTAAGGAGATTTTCGAGAATGCGCTTAGCAATAAAATAATGCACGGTATATGGAAAAATCACTCTGCAATTTTAGAAAAACTGTCTGGTCTCATTCCTGATAATGACCAATCTACTGGGATTGCAATAAAAAACACGATCCAACAGAATTTGGAATCTGTTTTTGTTCTCCAGAAAAACCTTGATCGCATTGATGAAAAAAGTATCTTTTTCCGGCTTATGATCTATCTGTACCATGCATCGCTTGAGGTTTTCCTGAAAGGGGAGAAGCAGAATCAGACAATCGTTAGGAAAGCTAATCGAAAAAAACAAGTATATCATCAACTGCTGCGCGATGCCGGTTACCTCAAAGATAGGGAGTTGGTTTTTTCCAACCGTTGCTCTGCGCTGCATGTGATCGTGGCAGAATGCAGGAAAGACCTTTTCCTCTTTGCGTATCTGTTAAATATGTACCGCAATAATTCAATCCATGAAAACAAGAATTTTCGGCTGGATCAGATAAACGTTCTCTTTGCACATCTGACACTGGCGGTCTGTGTGCTTGACCGCAGGGAAATAGCGTATGACGAGATTGAACGGTTTGCAGCAAACCTCAGTGGTGTGAGTGACCTGGCAAGACGTGATTTCAATACTTTGATACAGTACCTGAAGTCTTAGCCCTTTTTTTTCGTGCCCTGATCTCCCCGATCAGGGCTTTTTTATTTTCCCCTCAAAAAAATATCATCCTTTTTGGAAAAACCTGAGTGTCGCTTCTCTCTATCTGTAGAAGATAAAACAAAAGGAAAAAAATCATGGGTATCGTTCAGGTTTCAATAGCAAAAAATGAGTTCATCAGAGGAATCCATCTCAGGCTTCTTAAGTGTATCACTGTCTCAGTTACCGCACTTTCCGTCGAGAATCAGGCTCAGATCCAGTTCCATGTTTCACTGTTCAACACCGGCATCACATTCGGGTTCACCCAGGATTTTCCTATCAATCAGGATGAAGAAGTTGAAAATCAATAAAATTAGATCAGTACTTTATACAGCCGCAAGGCTTTTAGGCGATGTAAATGCAGTGCAGAAGGGTAAAATAGCACAGCGGATCGGACGGCGAATAATGGGGAACTTCCTTGGCCGTCTCATGGGGAGGATCTTTCGCTGATGGGGAGCTCTTTCACTGCTGCATCCTGTTTCAGGAGAATCTGCCAAATCCTGAACGCAACCAGGGGAGAAGTAGTCACTGTCTCCCCCTTTTTCCTGAAATTCTATAACCGGTAAACATCAACAAAAATAATCAATAAGGTAAACACAACCATGCACACAACAGTCTCAAAGTTTGCTTCAAAACCAAAAGTGTATCAGAACCTCGGATTCAGGGATGCTTCCGGTACAAACGGTGATATCGTGGGCTTCAGAATG
The DNA here is from genome assembly GCA_023406915.1 of Bacteroidota bacterium. GTDB lineage: Bacteria > Bacteroidota > Ignavibacteria > Ignavibacteriales > Ignavibacteriaceae > JAEXTR01. The sequence goes on along the minus strand of JAEXTR010000300.1, from coordinate 535 downwards.
AAACTTGAATCGGTGCTTGCACGCATATTGGATCGGGAGTCCCGCAATGAGCTTAGGAACGAACAGCGTCGTGAAGAATTTAAGACTAAGTCTGATTGTAAGAACCAGGAAATTGGCGCTCTGGAAGAACAGATCGACAGAGTAAGAAACGAACAGATACCCGAAGCAGAGGCAGCGATTGAAGTTGTCAGAGATCAGATTGCTGATATGAAAGCGAATCCTGATAAATATTCTGAAAAGCATAAAGATAAGCATAAGCTTTGGGCATTGGGAATAGTGATTAGTTGTATCGCTGTCTTCTTGATCCTTTTCTACGGCAGTGTTATTTACTCCGCTTTCTTCCGTCAGATATCAATAGAGGAAGCTTCCCGATTATCCTCAGTAATCTATCAGCACGCCCACAGGGATGCATGGAATGATGGTCTCTTTACTTTTCTTACTATAATGTTGGGTCCGACCGTCTTCCTTGCTATCTCAATTTATGCTCATTTTAAGCAGTTCGCCACTAAATATGGCATGTGGTTAGTCTTCGGGA
>JAEXTR010000281.1 GCA_023406915.1 Bacteroidota bacterium | reverse complement strand
GGTCTCATTTCGTCAGTGAACAAACCCATAAAAGTGCTTGGCTATGGGGAAATCACAGCGAAACTTTCTATAGAAGCTCATGCTTTCAGCGAATCCGCAAAACAGAAGATCGAAACTGTTGGCGGTAATATCAAAACATTATAATTGCGGTTTCAATGGTACGTCTTATAGAGTCACTCAGGAACATCTTTAAAATCGATGAATTAAGACAACGAATCCTTTTTACATTGGGTTTATTGTTGATAGTGCGTATCGGTGCCCACATCACTCTTCCGGGTGTTGATGCCAACTTAATTGCAGCATCAATGGGGTCTAAAGACGAGGCACAAGACTTATTCGGTTTATATGATATGTTCGTCGGCGGTGCATTCTCGAATGCAGCCATTTTTGCACTTGGCATTATGCCTTACATCAGTGCTTCGATTATCATTCAGCTTATGGGGGCAGTAGTACCCTATTTCCAGAAGCTTCAGCAGGAAGGTGAGGAAGGCAGAAAGAAGATAACCCAGCTTACCCGTTATGGTACAGTGCTCATTGCTGCGCTGCAGGCATGGGGCGTAACTATTCGTCTCGCCAGCATGACAGTAGATAATGGAATGCCAATTGTACCGTTAGAGGTTCGTGGTGTTCTCTGGACGCTCTCAACAGTGTTTATGCTAACTGGTGGAACAGTCTTCATGATGTGGCTCGGTGAGCAGATTACAGATAAAGGTATCGGTAATGGTATATCACTGATCATTTTTATCGGAATCATTGACAGACTTCCATACGCATTACTTGATGAGTTCCGTTTTATCTCTTCGGGTGAAGGTGGAAACATTATTGTTGAGATTATCGTATTTGCCCTCCTGGCATTCGTTATCGCAGGTGTTGTGCTGGTTACCCAGGGTACCCGCAGAATCCCGGTTCAGTATGCTAAACGTGTTGTTGGTCGCAAAGTTTTTGGTGGCGTTACTCAGTTCATCCCTCTGCGTGTGAATACTGCAGGCGTTATGCCGATTATCTTCGCTCAGTCAATCATGTTTATTCCTGGTACTGTGCTTTCATTCTTCCCTGAGAATGAGTTTTTAAGAAGCATCGAAAGCTTCTTCCATTACGATTCTCCAGTGTATTCATTTTTCTATGCGATACTGATTATATTCTTTACCTACTTCTATACGGCGATTGCATTCAATCCAAAGGAAGTAGCTGACAATATGAAGAAACAGGGCGGTTTTATTCCAGGTATCAGACCCGGGACCCACACCGCAGAGTATATAGATAATATCCTTACGAAGATTACACTTCCTGGTTCATTCTTCCTCGCGATTATTGCAATACTTCCGGTATTTGCATCAACGCTGGGAGTTACCGGAAAGTTTGCGCAGTTCTTTGGTGGAACAAGCTTGCTGATTGTGGTGGGTGTTGCACTTGATACCCTCCAGCAGATTGAGTCTCACCTCTTGATGAGACACTATGATGGATTTATGAAGAGCGGTAAACTGAAAGGCAGAAGATAAACCTTCTCTGTACCTTGGTTGTACTGTGATTTATTATAAAACAAAAAAAGACATTGATTACATCCGCGAAAGTGGGAGACTGGTCGCCCTGACATTAGAGCTAACCAGTAAGTATGTAAAGCCGGGTGTAACAACAAAAGAACTTGACCTTATAGCCGAAGATTTTATCCGTAGCAAGAATGGAATCCCGGCATTTAAGGGATACAGAGCTGGAAACTCGACTCCTTTTCCCGGAACAATTTGCGCATCAGTAGATGAGGAGGTTGTACATGGGATACCTTCGGGCAGAGTTCTGAAGGAGGGAGAAATAATTTCCATAGATGTGGGTGTAAAAATGAACGGCTATTACGGTGATGCGGCTGTGACCGTAGCAGTTGGTACAATCAGCCCCGCAAAAAAAAAGCTGATGGAGATAACAGAGAAGTCACTGTATCTGGGCATCGCGGAAGCGAAGGAAGGAAATAAACTTCATGACATCTCAGCAGCGGTGCAAGAAATAGTAGAAGCAAATGGCTTTTCTGTGGTACGCGCCCTGTGCGGTCACGGAGTCGGGAAACATCTTCACGAAGCTCCGGAAGTTCCGAATTACGGCCGCAGAGGCACGGGATTAAAAATCAAAAACGGTTTAACCATTGCAATTGAGCCGATGGTGAATGAAGGCGTCTACGAAGTAGATTACGGAAATGACGGTTGGACAATTGTAACAGCTGATGGATCCCCCTCAGCACACTATGAACACTCAATAGCGATTATTGACGGAAAAGCAGAAATACTAACGGTTCCCTGATGGCAAAACAAGGTTCAATAAAAGTTGACGGTGTGATAAAGGAAACTTTACCCAATGCACAGTTCATTGTCCGGTTGGATAATGGACATGAAATCCTTGCCCATGTTTCGGGGAAAATGAGAATGCATTTTATACGAATACTGGTGGGTGATAAAGTTTCTATAGAATTATCACCTTATGATTTAACGAAGGGTAGGATTACCTACCGATACAAATAACGGAGCACTTATATGAAAGTGAGAGCATCGGTTAAGAAAATGTGCGAGCATTGCAAGATCATCAAAAGAAAAGGCGTGGTTCGTATTATTTGCAAAAACCCAAAGCATAAGCAAAGACAAGGTTAACATCAGTAAGGAGAAATATCTTTGGCACGCATAGCAGGTGTTGATTTACCTAAAAATAAAAAAGTGTTTTACGGTCTCCAGTATATCTACGGCATTGGTTCACATGTTGCCGCAGAGATTCTTCAGAAAGCAAACATAGATCCTAATAAGCGCGTAAATACTTTAACGGAAGACGAAGTTGCAGCTATTCGTTCAGTCATTCAAGGTGATGAGCTTAAAGTTGAAGGTGCACTCCGCTCCGAAGTCAATATGAACATCAAGCGTCTGATGGATATTGGCACCTATCGCGGATTACGTCACCGCCGTGGCCTACCGGCTAACGGTCAGCGTACCCGCACAAACTCCAGAACCAGAAAAGGCAAGCGTAAGACGGGTGCCGGTAAGAAGAAAGCTGCCGCTAAGAAATAAGGAATAGAAGGAGCAACAAAATTGGCAAAAGCTGTTAAAAAAGTGAAGAAGAAGAATGTAGTGGATGCAATGGGTATTGCCCATGTCCAGGCAACATTCAACAACGTAATAGTCTCTTTAACTGATGTATACGGGAATGCTATCTCCTGGTCTTCCGCCGGCAGAAACGGTTTCAAAGGTTCAAGGAAAAACACTCCTTATGCATCACAGGTTACCGCAGAAGCTGCTGCAAAGGAAGCTTATGATCTCGGTTTGAGAAAAGTTGAAGTACGGGTAAAAGGACCGGGCTCCGGCAGAGAATCTGCTATCCGTGCGCTTACCAATGTCGGTCTTGAAGTCACCTCCATCCGTGATGTGACGCCGATCCCGCACAATGGATGCCGCCCGCCTAAGAAGAGAAGAGTTTAAATTTCGGAGATATAAGAGTATGGCAAGATATACCGGTGCAGTTTGTAAGTTATGCCGAAGAGAGCGTCAAAAGTTGTTCCTGAAAGGCTCAAAATGCTTTTCAGATAAATGCCCAGTTGAAGACAGAAAAGGCGAGGGCAGCGGGAGAAGTAAAAACTATCCTCCCGGGCAACATGGCTTGAATCGCAGAGCAAAGATTTCGGAATACGGAACCCAGCTGCGTGAGAAACAGAAAGTTAAAAGAATATATGGCGTGCTTGAAAAGCAGTTCAGAAACTTGTTTGAAAAAGCTTCCCGTCAAAAAGGCATCACAGGCGATAACCTGATTAAGAGCCTTGAGAGAAGGTTTGACAATGTAGTTTACAGAATTGGTTTTGCACCTAGCCGTAAAGCTGCCCGTCAGCTGATCCTTCACTGCCACATCCTTGTGAACGGCAAGCAGGTTAATATACCTTCCTATGTGCTGATGCCTGGTGATGTGATCAAGGTAAGAGAAAAGAGCAAGCAACTTGATTCCATTCATAATTCGTTGAAACGTGTTCGCGATAATCAGTATCCCTGGTTGTCACTGGATAAAGCAAATCTTACCGGAACATTCCTGCAGATCCCAGAGAGAGCAGATGTACCGCTCAATGTAAGAGAACAGTTTGTTGTTGAGCTTTATTCGAAGTAATCTATCACCGTTTATTCGATAGAAGGAATTTTTAATGAGTGTATCATATTTCAAAATGCCGGAATCTGTTGTTCTTGACGATGCAACGTATTCCAATAATTACGGCAAATTCACCCTGCAACCACTGGAAAGAGGTTATGGCATCACCCTGGGTAACTCCCTGCGTCGTGTGCTACTCTCCTCACTCCCCGGTTCCGCGGTAGTAGCGGTCAAGTTTGGTGATGTTCTGCACGAATTCACTACCATTGATGGTGCTGTTGAAGATGTGACAGAAATTATCCTGAACCTGAAACAGATCCGCCTCAAGGCTATCAGCAAGAAGCCTAACAAGATTGATATCTCAGTTACCGGTCCTTGCGAAATCAAAGCCGGTGATCTGCAGAAATACACCTCTGATGTTGAGATTCTTAACCGTGATTTACATCTGGTTACCATCAACACCAACCGGAAATTCGATATGGAACTCCGGATTGGCAGAGGCAAGGGCTATGTTCCTGCAAATGAAAACAAATCTGCTGACTACACAATTGGTGTGATTCCGATAGATGCTATCTACACTCCGATTCTGAATGTTACCTACAATGTAGAGAACGTTCGTATCGGCGACCGTAACGACTATGAGAAGCTGATTCTCGAAGTTACTACCGATGGCTCCATTACACCTGATGATGCAGTAACCCAGGCAGCAAAGATCCTCCGCGACCATCTGCAGCTCTTTATCAATCTTGATCTTGATCAGGAAGAGAGCCAGGTAGAAGGAAGCAAAGACACTGAAAAAGAGAGAATCAAAAAGATTCTTCTGACTTCAGTTGATGATCTTGAGCTTAGTGTACGTTCACACAACTGCCTCCGTGCTGCCAATATCAAGACTATTGCTGATCTCGTTAGCCGTGATGAGTCCGAGATGCTGAAATTCAGAAATTTCGGAAGAAAATCACTTGCTGAATTGATGGAGATAGTCGAGAACCTCGGCTTAGAGTTCGGAATCGATGTAGACAAGTACATAAAAGAAGACAACGAAAACCAATAATCCCGATTTAGAAGGTCAAAGATGAGACATAATGTAAAGAACAGGAAACTGAAACGCACAGCAAGCCATCGTTCCGCATTGCTCAAGAATCTTGCAGGTTCGCTGCTCTTGCACAAAAGAATACGCACTACATTAGCAAAAGCAAAGGAATTACGGGTTTTTGTTGAGCCCCTGATTACCAAAGCCCTCAAGGGTGATCTGCATCGCCAGAGACTGGTAATGGATGCATTGAAGAATAAAGAAGCTGCAAAGGTTCTTTTCAATGAAATCGTTCCCCAGATTGGTGACAGAAAAGGTGGCTACACACGCGTAATCCGTTCAGGATTCCGCCTCGGTGATGCTGCTGAGATGGCAATTATTGAGCTTGTTGATTACAACGAGTTTGCAAACCAGCGTGCTGCAATGAAAGCTGAAGCAAAAGAGCAGCGTGCTGAATCAAAGAAAAAGAATGAAGAAGTTTCAGACGCTAACGTCGTAGAGGAAACCAAAAAATAGTTCTTTTTTTCTGATCGCTTTTCAAAAGCCGGTTCGTCCGGCTTTTTTTATTCACATCCGAGGGTCCTATGCATTCAAATGTGAAATTTGCTGCAGCAGTCCACAGATTACAGGATTTTCCTGCTCTGCGCCTTCCTGAACTTGTTCTGGCAGGCCGATCCAATGTTGGTAAATCTTCTTTCATCAACAGCTTTTATCATGTCAAGGGGCTCGCCAAGGTCAGTCAGACACCGGGTAAAACCAGGTCGCTGAATTACTATAATGTGGATGACACTTATTATGCTGTTGATCTTCCGGGTTATGGCTACGCAAAGGCATCAAAAGAAGACCAGAAAAAATGGATCAGTCTCATTGATATGTACTTCAATGAGTCAGGAATGATTCGTCTGGCGATGCTGCTTGTTGATGGCAGGGTAACCAATTCTCCACTGGATGAAGAAATGAGGCGTTTTGTGGAACAGGCGCGGATTCCGTATGTGTTGCTTATTTCGAAAGCAGATAAACTGAAGCAGTCGGATATCGCAGCTGTCAGAAAGCACTTCAGACCCCTTATGGAGCATTCGTCAGCAAAAGCTGAACCCCTGTTTTACTCTTCGGTGACCGGTGCTGGGAAAAAAGAAATTCAAAAACTGCTCTTTTCACAGTTTTATCAGCAATGAGCGTTTATTTTTAAATTGTTTATCATCATATTATAAGATTAAATAAATCTTTTTAAGGTAAAAAGTCCCGGGTTATGAACAAAAAAACGCCGAAAAGAATCTTAATCAGTCTTGTTCTGGTCGTTTCCGTTGTACTCATGCTTCTGATAGACGATATCGTACCGCGCCTCCTTTTTGGAACAGTTGCGCTGGTTACTTTGGGCTTTATTCTCTTAATTCTGATGGATATCATAAAGACACGGAAAGATAAAGGTAGTTCCGGGTCACCATCTGAACTCTCCTCACTCTCCATGTCTGATGACGATAGTGAACATGTCAGCGAAGACGGAGAAGAATTCTTTATAGTCAAACCCAATAATCCTCCCATGGTACGGGGTGGATTTACTGACTCAACAGAAACTGTCAAACCTCATGATATCTACGAAAAGTACAAACACTTTGCTACAGAGGATATGCCTGGCGGTAATGATGAATACGATAAGCAGTTTAACTTTGCTCTCGACAAGATTCTGACCATCATCCAGAAATCAATGGATGCAAACACCGCTATCTTCTTCTGGTATAATGAAAAGAATCAGAAACTCATCATTGGCGGATCAGTTTCGGTCACGGAAAAAGACCTTTGCTCCAAGGGTAGAAAACTCGATGTGGAAACGGATTTTGTAAGCAAGATTGCGAAGACCGGCGCACCGGAGTTTCTAAACAGTATTGCCCCAAACACCGTAAAAGACAATCTCCTCTACTATGCTACACCAGTTAAGGTGCAAAGCGTAATTGGCGTTCCGCTTTTCTATCAGGACAAAGTAACCGCCGTAATGGTAGTTGATTCCATGATAGCAGACGCATTCGGGGTAGAGACTACATATTTAC
>JAEXTR010000261.1 GCA_023406915.1 Bacteroidota bacterium | reverse complement strand
TTACTGATGTAGGGGTAGAAGTCAACCGGAGCGGGGAATTCCTCTTCCACGATTTTTCTGATCAAGGTACTGCGGTCGTATTCAGAAAGCGTAGAGGGAGTATTGAACGGCAGGCGACCAGCGAGCATCTGATACATAGTAACGCCAATACTATAGATATCTGTCCGGTGATCGGCATCCCGGGCGCCCTTAATCTGCTCGGGTGACATATAGTAAAGACTGCCGAGCATGGTACCAGTTTTCGTAAGCTCCACATCCTCAAGCATTTTAGCAATACCGAAATCGAGGATACCGACGAGGTTATCCTTATTCACAAGGATGTTGCTCGGTTTAATATCGCGATGGATGATCCCCTGCTTGTGAGCGTATCCCACAGCAAGGAGCATCTGGCGGACGAGGTATTTCGCTTCTTCTTCAGGGATTGGTCCGCGTTTAGCGATCATTTGCTTAATGGTATGTCCCTCGAAGTAATCCATCACCATCACAGAGCCTTCAGGTTCCTCAAAAAAGTTGAGGAGCTTCACGATATTTGGATGGTTCAGTTTAGCCATAACCTTGGCTTCACGGACGAATCTTTCCCTGAACTGAGGATCGCTTGTCAGTTGAGGATTGAGCACCTTGAGTGCAACAGTTTGACCAACGACATCGTGTTCGCAGAGATACACAGTGCCCATACCGCCCTGGCCAAGCTTTTCTTTGACGATATACTCTCTGAATTTTTGCGCCATAAAACTACCAATAATAAGTGACAGACAATGCGGTTTCCCGCCCTCTTGTGATGAGATGTGGAATAAATCGTTAAAATAAAGAATTACGAGGTAAATTCAAAAGAATATACCGCTCTTTACACTTTGCAAATAAGGAAAAGTTCCTTATACAATTGATTCCGCCACAGACGGAGGACAATGGATAATTCCCGCTGTGCGGGACAGGCTCGTCAGCAGACGGGCAGGATTCCCGCGGGTTCGGGACAGGCTCTTGCCCACGTCGAAAGGAGGGGTACGAGGAACGGGTAATAGTTACCTTATGAGGTGAGTGAGCTATGAATTTTGAATCATTCCATGAACTGGATTTACTTTTCTTTGCTTTTTTCAAATGAATTTGCTCTCAGTCGGAATAAAAAATGCTGGCAGGTCTCCATCATTTGGTGGTGATTGTGTAAGTTATAGTTCTCATTTAAAGGATTTACGGATGATTGATTATTCAGCTTTAGCCGAATCGGCTGTTGCGGCAAAAGAACTATCCCTCGCCCCCTATTCGAATTTCAGGGTTGGCGCGGCGCTTATTGCGACTGATGATACAGTATATCTTGGAGCCAATATTGAATCTGCCTCTTACAGTCTGACGTGCTGTGCAGAGCGGACTGCGCTTTTTAAGGCACTGCTTGACCGGAAGAGGTCTTTTAAGGCGATTGCGATTGCAAGCGATTCAACCACATACTGTCCGCCATGCGGTGCATGCCGTCAGGTGCTGGCAGATCATTGCGGAAAAGAATTTGAAGTTGTACTGGTTCATCCAAACGGGAACCATAAAGTCTATACGCTGCAGGAACTGCTGCCTGTGAATTTTGAAGACACGATTATGAATAAGGAATAGTATGCACTCCACACCGAAGGAAACGGGCTGGATTGAAGTGGTGAGCGGCTGCATGTTCAGCGGCAAAACCGAGGAACTGATCCGCAGGCTGAAACGCGCCCAGTACGCCAAACAGAAGATCAAAGTATTCAAACCACACATTGATGACCGGTACTCAAAGGATATGATTGTATCCCACAGTGAACATGAATTTCCATCGGCAATGATCAAACAGCCAGGTGAGATTCTTGATCTGTGTGGTGATGCCGAGGTGATCGGGATTGATGAAGCCCAGTTTTTCCCTCCTGAGATCGTGAGTGTGTGTAACACGCTGGCAGACAGAGGGTTCAGGGTGATTGTTGCCGGGCTGGATCAGGATTACAAGGGTGTGCCCTTTGAGCCGATGCCCCAGTTGATGGCAGTGGCCGAGTATGTTACGAAGACATTAGCTATCTGTGTGGAATGCGGCAACCCAGCAGACAGGACGCAAAGAAAAGCTGCCGGAAGCGCCCGCGTGGATGTGGGGGCGGCAGATAAGTATGAGGCGAGATGCAGAAGGTGCCATTATATTCCTGAGGAGTAGCGGGTTTTAATAATCCAGACGGATTATACGGGGATGGTATCGACTTCCTTACCCCTGAAGAATTTTTTATGGGCGAGACCGAGCATTTCAAGGTCTCCCCTGCTATCACCGTAGGCATAGATGGTTTCATAGGCGCTGATATCCAGCTGCTGCCGGATTCTGGTTACTTTTTCAGGACCGTAGCAGTTTGGGGTGGCAAAGTTACCTGTCAGATGTCCACCGAGGATTTCGATCTTTGTGCCGAGCACAGTAAACCCGAGCGGTTCAGCCCAGTGGCGAAGATACACATCGGGTGATGCAGAGACGAGGAGGAGGTCTGCGCTGCGGTTTCTATGGGCTGTGATTTTCTCCATCATTTCGGGACGGACAAACCCCGGTATGAATGACTGTGCAAATTCTTTTGCGAGACGGTTGTAATATTCCTCACTCCATCCTTTAAAAAAATGGCTAAAAACACGTCTTTTAGCCTGATCATTCGATATGATACCTGCCTTGAACAAAGCCACCAGCGGTACAGTTTTATAGAGAGATGTGAACATCTTTTTCATACCTACCGCACGCACAAGAAACTCAGTAAAGCTGTCTCCCCGTGTAATGGTGCCATCGAAATCAAAGAGTGCCAGTTCCCTTTTCACGGCATAACCTTTTCGAGCATTTTCACGATGAACCAAAAACTTCCTGCCCAGAGGAGTATCGTGAACTGAAGTACGCGATCATTCCAGAGGAGCCGGGTGGGATTGCCGCTTTTATTATCAACGAACGTGAGTTTAAGGTAGCGGAGGATACCGATGATAACGAAGATCACCGTATAGATGAGCTGATTTGAGTGAAAACGCTGAGTGACTTCGGGGGAAGTGGCGTAAAAGATGTATACCACTATCACCACGCTTGCCATCATAATCATTCCGCCATTGATAAATTCAAGATTGTAGCCATCAATGCTTCTTCGGGTTTTGGTGCCATCAGCAGAGAGGAGTACATCATCGCGCCGCTTTGCCAGGCCCAGAAAGAGGGAGAGGAGGAAAGTCATCAGTACGATCCACATGGTTGTAGGAACAGCGATCACCACTGCACCTGCCAGCACCCGAAGTACGAAGCCAATGGAGATGATGATGAGATCGATAATAGGAAAATGTTTCAGCCTTACACTGTAAAGGATATTCATTCCGGCATAAACACTCAGGATGATTCCGAGTGTGTCATCGAGCACATAACCGATAATAATAGCCGTGCTGCCAAGGATCAGTGAAAGGATGATTGCAGTAACGGGTGATACCGCACCGGAGGCGAGAGGGCGTTTTTTCTTTACTGGATGGAGGCGGTCTTCTGCCACATCCATCAGGTCATTGAAAATATAGACTGCGCTTGCTGTCAGGGAATAGAGGGCAAATACCACGATAGCCTTCAGGAGGAGCGCGGGATCATCAAATTTGAATGAGAAGAAGAGCGGTGTTAAAACGAACAGATTCTTAATGTAATGATGGGGCCGCAGTAACCGTATGTAAGCCAGAAACTTCATGCACTCCGGATTATTTTTTTGGTCCCACAAACATAGAGCTGACGGATTCATTGCTCATCATACGATGAATTGCATTTGCAATCAGCTTTGATGATGTAATAGTATGGATGCGCTTATCAGAAAAGTAGCGGTTGAGCAGCACAGAATCAGAGATCATCAGTTTCTCAAAGTCAAGGGGAAGGATACGCTCAACTGAACCCATGGAAACGAAGGCATGCGTAATGGCACCAAAGACCCGCTGTGCGCCATTTTTCCGGACAACATTGAATGCGGATTCGAATGATTTACCGGAGTCAAGGAGATCATCCACCAGCAGCACATTTTTCCCTTCAACATCACCGATCACATGCAGATCACGGCCCTTCATAATGCTGCGGTCAATGATTGCCATTTCAGCGTGGAGGTGCCCTGCATACGTACGTGCAAGCTTAATCTTACCGATATTGGTGGATACCACAACGAGACCTTCTGAGATTTCCCTGAAGTGATCAACGAATAAGGGGTAACCCGAGAGGTGGTCCACCGGGATATCAAAAAAGCCCTGTTCCTGCTCTGAGTGAAGATCGAGGGCGATGACATGGTCTGCACCCGCAACAGTGATGAGGTTGGCGACAAGCTTTGCAGCGATAGCCACACGGGGCTGATCCTTGCGATCCTGCCTTGCATATCCGAAATACGGGATGACAGCAGTGATTGATTCAGCTGAAGCGCGCTTTGCGGCATCAATCATAATCAGGAGTTCCATCAGGTTATCAGCGGGGGCGTGTGTTGACTGCACGAGGAATAAGTGTCTGCCCCTGATATGGGATTCATACTTACACCAGATTTCACCGTCGGGAAATTTTCTGAGTTCCACTTTGCCGAGTGCTATGCCCAACTGGCTGGCTATGGCTTCAGCTAATGGGATATTGGAAGTGCCTGAAAAGATGCTGTATTTCACGGTAATGCTCTCGATAGTATTGTTGACAATGTCAAAAGTTTGACAGTTCAGATGCAGAAGAAATGCCGGAATGAAATATAGCAAAAACAATGGAGTCTGCCACAGATGAAACGATGAGTGTCAATAATAATGCTTGACTTTTTTCAAGCGAGGGGGTATGTTCAAGGGAATGAGTTGAAAGAATGTTCAACCAGGAAAGGATAACAGTTTTTATGGCAACGGTTTTTATCACCAGAGTAATCCCTGATATAGCAAAGACTCTATTAGAAGAGACTGGTCATAGTGTTCGTGTGTATGCAGAAGACAGACCGATACCAGAGCGCGAATTTATTGAGGGTATAAAAGATGCAGACGGAGTGATCACGCTACTGACAGATACTGTCAGCAAAAAGGTGATTGATGCGATGACGAGGTGCCGCGTGATAGCAAACTATGCTGTTGGTTATAACAATATTGATGTTGCGTATGCCGCATCGAAAGGAATTATAGTAACCAATACACCCGGGATACTGACGCAGGCTACGGCTGAGGTTGCCATTGCCTTATTGTTTGCCTGCGCCCGCAGAATTACGGAGGGAGATGCTATGATGCGGCGCAAAGAATTTTCCGGTTGGAAACCAATGCTGATGCTCGGGAAAGAGCTTGCAGGGAGTACGCTGGGCATCATCGGGATGGGGAGAATTGGGCAACGGGTTGCAGAAATGGCATCGTTTCTTGGGATGCGAATTGTGTTTTACAACAGGACACCATTACCCGATGTGATGCCGGGACGTGATGTACGTCAGGTAGCACTGGATGAACTGATGCAGATTTCAGATGCAATATCTGTCCATATTCCGCTTACAGAGGGAACCAGATATTTCATCGATAAACAGATGCTGTCACTGATGAAACCCGACGCAATTTTTATCAATACTGCACGCGGAGAGGTTGTGGATGAAAAAGCTCTACTACGGATGCTGCAAGAGAAAAAGATTTTTTCGGCAGGTTTTGATGTGTATGATGGTGAACCGGCAGTGAATCCTGAATTACTAAGACTTGATAATGCTGTATTGCTGCCTCATGTTGGCAGTGGTACGTTCACCACAAGGAGCGCTATGGCACAACTGGCGGCTGAGAATGTGATTGCGGTACTGAACGGGAGTGAGGCACTCACCCCCGTTAGCAGATAAAGTTATTTTTTTCTGATGATATGATCAATTGAAATCGGACCTGCACCGCGTGCGATGAAAAGGAGCCCAACGAGGAGGTACATCAGTGAAAGTTCAGCCATTTCACCCTTAATAATGTGGGAGTATGCTGCCACCGCCATTGTACCAGCCATTGTCGCAGCGGCATACCGGGTATAAAGACCAGCTGCCAGGAGTACGGCTGCCACTGATTCACCCAGGGCTGCCATAGTGGCAAACACGACTGGAACCGGGAAACCGAGAGAGCCGACGTAACCAATAAAGCCCCATTCCTCACCTGTGGTGAAGTGACGATACACCGCATTAAGTTTACCCCAACCGTGAAGGGCAACCATCATGACACCAGCGCCTACACGCAGCAGGAAGAGAGCCATTTCATACAATTCAAATTTAGTTTTTGCCATGGAATCCTGTGTTTTTTCCTTTATAAAGAGAGATTTATGAAAAAGAGTTCAATTCCATAGAGTGGTCTGCGGTTTTGGTAAGGAATTTTTTCGTATTATTGGGGATTCCAATATATTGATCTGCATGATGAAACCGTATCTTTATCTGATAATTCTTTTTGCCATTGCTGTAACTGGCTGCAACGAAGAGCCTGCCATTTTACCCGGACTGATTCAAAGTGAACTGGTGATTACCACTGAGCCTACCGATGCAAAAATTTTTCTGAATGATGATAATCTTGGCAAAGCAACCCCATCCCAGATCGATCAGCTGGAACCCGGGTTTTATAAAGTTACGCTGAAGAAAGATCTTTATCTTGATACAACGTTCTACTATATCATTAACCGGAATGTATCAGATACTCTTTTCTTTGAGATGCGGGAGAATCCCGCCATCTGGTGGGCTAATTTTTCGCATTTGAACTCCCCCATGCCAAATACAACTATTTCATCATTACTGGTTGATCAGAGTGGTGTGAAGTGGCTTGCCACCAATGGCAGAGGACTGGTGCGGGTAGAGCCCGGCGAAGCGCAGTGGAATAATTATACCAGCGCAAACTCACCTCTCCCCTCGGACAGAGTTTCCTCGGTGATTGCTGACGGCGCAGGCAGATTGTGGATTGGAACGGCGGAAGGGCTTTGCTTTTTTGACGGCGCAACATGGACGGTGTATGATGCAGCGAACTCCGGGTTAAACGATGAGTTTGTAACGGCCCTTGCACTCGACCGGAATAATTCTCTCTGGATTGGAACCTATTCAGGTGGACTTTTTAAGTTTGATGGTGTACGATTTACGCAGTTTGAGACAGACAATTCAGGTTTACCCTACAACAATATTACTGCACTTACACTGGATGATGCGGGTTTGCTCTTTATTGGGATGTATGGAAGGGGGATGGCGAGTTTCGACGGCATAAACTGGAAAACCTACAATACCTCAAACAGTAAGCTTGGAAGCAACTATGTCAGGTCTTTCCACTTCAAGAACGGAAAACTTTATATAGCCGGGGGGCTTGCCACAGAACCGGGCGGGCTCACGATACTTGAAGGCGGCACGATGAGTTTTTATAATATGTTTAATTCAGGACTGGCAACAGTGATTGCCACAGGAGTTACCACTGATCAGGCAGGCGGGATATGGGTCTCGACAGCTGATGCAGGATTGTTTTACAATAATGGTAAGAAATGGGTGAATTTTAACCGGTTGAATTCCGGACTTCCGTCTAATGCAGTAACTGCAGTTGCAATTGATGCCGCCCAAAATAAATGGGTGAGTTCCACAGGTCTTTCAAAGTATACCGGAAGGAAATAATAATCCATTCATAACGGATACTTACTCATCGATTGTGCCTCCGGTGTGGACGTGCAATAGCCAAGTACGGAACAGATCAGAGACGACGGACAGTATCTGAT
>JAEXTR010000249.1 GCA_023406915.1 Bacteroidota bacterium | reverse complement strand
CTTTTATAGTCTTCTTAGTTTTTCTGTTATTCCTGTCTCTTTTCTTTCTATTTTCACATGACAGGGAGGAGAAGAAGTCAGGAGAAGCAACTTTGTGGAAATTATTCATGCAAAAGCTGAATGATGGCAAAGCTGTAGACGAAGAACACGAAGTTATGCTTGATCACGATTATGACGGAATCAAGGAACTTGATAATAATCTCCCACCATGGTGGAAATGGCTCTTCTATGTAACGATTATTTTCAGTGCAGTTTATATGCTTCATTACCACGTGCTTGATACTGGTGAGTTGCAGGAACAGGAATATGTTACTGAGATGCAGGAAGCAGCCCGACAGAAAGCTGAGTTTTTACGTACTAATGAAGTAATCGATGCGTCAACTGTCACGCTCCTTACGGGTGATGGTGACATTGCCCTTGGAAAAGAGATTTATGCTAAGAACTGTGTTGCCTGTCATCTTGCAGACGGAGGAGGATCAGTAGGGCCTAACCTTACTGATGATTTCTGGATTCATGGCGGAAGCGTAAAGGATGTCTTTGTAGTAGTCACTGAAGGCGTTCCGGCAAAGGGTATGATTAGTTGGAAAAACCAACTCACACCCAAGCAGATTCAGCAGGTATCCAGCTTTGTTTTATCTTTGCAGGGTACAACACCTGCAACACCTAAAAAAGCTGAAGGCGAAAAATATGTTGCCATTACCGGAGCTGATACTACCACCGCACAATAGATGCACAACTTAAAGGATGTATAATGACTGAACAGGAACCTGCTTTTCGCGATTCGATCGGTACTGTCAGCAAGGACGGCAAGCGCGTCTGGATGTTTCCGAAAAAAGTTTCCGGAAAGTACTACCAGGCTCGCACAATACTTTCCTTCTTTTTACTCGCAATTATGTTTTCCCTGCCGCTGATTAAGGTCAACGGCAGGCCTTTCATTTTACTGAATGTCATTGACCGGGAGTTCATACTCTTTGGGCTCTCATTTGGTCCTCATGACTTTTTCCTCTTCCTGCTTGTAGCAATTTCAACCGTTGTATTTATAGTGTTATTTACAGCTGTTTGGGGCAGGATATTCTGTGGGTGGCTATGTCCGCAAACAGTTTTCATGGAAATGGTTTTCAGGAAGATCGAATACTGGATTGATGGTGATGCAAAGGATCAGCGAAAATTGCGGGCACAACCGATGAACTCGAAGAAGTTTGGAAAGCGGCTCCTTAAATTTGTGATTTTTTATACGATCTCATTTCTGATTGCGCACACATTCCTCTCGTACATCATTGGATTTGAGAATGTTATCAGAACTGTAACATCGCCTCCATCTGAGCACTGGGCTGGCTTCACTGCAATGATGGTATTTACGTTTCTGTTTTTCTTCGTCTTCTGGTGGTTTCGTGAACAAGCGTGTATTATCGTCTGCCCATACGGGAGATTGCAAGGCGTTTTACTGGATCACACTTCCCTTGCTGTTACCTATGATTTCAGCAGGGGAGAGCCACGTGGTAAGATCAAAAAAGGAACTGAGCGGTCAGAGGGAGATTGTATTGATTGTCACCTCTGTGTTGATGTGTGTCCAACTGGTATCGATATACGGGATGGCATTCAGCTTGAATGTGTGAACTGCACTGCATGTATGGATGTGTGTGATTCTGTTATGGAGAAGGTGGAGAAGCCAAAAGGGTTAATCAGGTATGCATCTCTGAATAATATCAAAGAGCGTTTGCCTTTCCGTTTTACCGGAAGGATTATGGGCTACACCATACTTCTCGTCGTTCTTGTTTCTGTCACGGGCATTCTTCTGGCAACCAGAACCATGGTAGAGGCACAGATTCTCCGCCAGCCAGGATCAACCTACAATCTCATCGATTCGACTTATATTACTAATTTTTACACAATTCAAGTGACAAATAAAACTTTTGATACACTTGATCTTGAAATCAGATTAAAGGATCTTAAAGGCGAAATCAAATTTGTGAAGGAAGACAAGAAAGTAATGCCACAAAAAACGTTTGATGGCAATTTTATTCTCATCCTGAACAGAGCAGATTTAAAAATTATGAACACCCCGATATATTTCACCGTGTATGCGGATGGTAAAGAAATAGAAACAAAAAAGACATCATTTATGTCGGACAGGCAGAATACTCAATAATGATTAAGAATTTTCATTGGGGCAAAGGTATTGCCCTGGGTCTTGGTATCTTTCTTCTCATGAATGCGGTTGCCGTCATATTCATCATTCAGCAGGACTATGATCTGGTGGAATCTGACTATTATGAAAAAGGACTTGCATACGAAACGCAGATTCAAAAGGAAAAGAACCTGGTTGGAACTATGCAACTGGCTGTGAGTAATTCAGTGCTTCAAATTAAGTTTCCTGATGAACAGAAGGGTACTACCCCTACCGGGAAAATCTGGTTTAAACATTCACAATTTGCCTCAAAGGATTTCTCGCTGAACCTCTCGGTTGATTCAAGTGGCATTCAGTTAATTAACACTGAAAAGATTGAAAAAGGAGCATGGAATATAAGGATTGACTGGAGTGCAGCGGGCAAAGAGTATTCCTACAGGCAGAAACTGTTTTTATGAATGAGGCAGTGTATCCCATATCGGGTTTGCTGATTGGGCTGCTTGGCAGCCTTCATTGTCTTGGTATGTGCGGACCAATAACGTTCATGCTCCCTGTTGAAGGGGCCTCCAGGGTGCGCTTTGTTTTGGGCAGGTTTCTCTATAACTTCGGCAGGATTGTGACATACATGCTGTTTGGCATTGTGTTCGGGTTATTCGGAAGCGGAATACAGGTTTTCGGTTTCCAACAGGGCTTCTCTGTCTTTTTGGGTGTGGTTCTGCTTATTTCGGTGCTACTGCCGTCCCGGTATCGTATTCGATTCACTTCACTGCCACCTGTAGCTGCGGTAGTAAACAAAGTGAAAACCGGGATTGGCGCAATGATGAAAAGAAATACGCTTCCTTCTTTGTATTTACAGGGAAACCTCAACGGGTTTCTTCCATGTGGATTGGTATACATTGCAGTAACCGCTGCCGCTTCAGCAGGGAATGCTATTGAGGGGATGCTCCTGATGTTTTTTTTCGGTGTCGGTACGCTGCCGGTAATGCTCACAGCATCTCTATTCACATCATTTGTTAGTTTAAAGGCAAGGCTCAGGATAAGAAAGCTGATACCGGTTTTTGTGGTAGTGATGGCAATTCTGTTTATTTTACGGGGTATGAATTTGAATATTCCGTATATCAGCCCGTATTACAATCCCGTCGTATCAGAAACGCCAATGTGCCATGCACCGGAGTAGCGTATGAGTCGACTGGTCACACTCAGGCATTCGGCAGATTTTCTGTACGAACAGGGTAAACACTATGAGGCATATATTGTCTATGATGAAGCTCGTAAGCTTATCTGGACTGCACTCAGTGCCGCACAAACAGGCATTCAGGAGTTTTCCCAGAACTATCTCACCGGCAATGTCCGCAACAGTATTGATTTTAAGATGCGTTTTTTTGAACCGGTATTAGCATCGGTATTCCAGCGCAGTTTTGATCTTGACCCTGAAGACCTCCTCAATGAATTTACGTTTATAACATTCGGAAGACTGCAGTGTATTTGTGACTCTCAGGTACTCCCAAATGAACACACTTTTCAAAATATCGCAAGTGAATTTTTGGTATTGTACACACTCATACTGCATGGCATCACTGGTGAGTGGATAGGCGAGGTTTTGAAAATTGTTTCCCCCGGGATGGAGAATCAAAATCTGAAGCGATTCAGGCTTATGATGACGGATGCAACCCTAAAGATCAGGCTGGTACAGCACGCTGAAAAAATCCGTTCAACTGACTGGGCATTCGTGAATGGAATGATCGTTGATTATCTTAACCGTACCGAAGAGAAGAACAGCGTTTTCTACCGGTCACTGCTAAAGAATGTGATGCCTGCTGCAGAGAGGGGCAAGAAACGTTCCGGTCAGCGAAAGAATACTCAGGATCAATCATACCGTACCTATGAAAAATATGAGCGGTACGAACGATATGAACGTTATGAAAAGTATGAACAAAAAGATAAGAATACAGCCAGCAGTGTATTTGATTTTTCGGCACTGACAGAGGCTGAAAAAACTGCGTATTGTGGAAAATTATTCAATTTGCAGGGACAAGTATCTAAGTCAGCGATCAGAAAAAAATATATTGAAGCAATCTCACTGTATCACCCTGACAAAGTTGCCGAGCTTGGTACAGAATTGAAGGATCTTGCTGAGAGGAAGACAAAAGAATTTAATATCGCTTACGAGTGGCTGAAACAAAAGTACAGACTGTGAACTTTTTCAACACCTTTCATTGTTTTCAATATTGAAATCATTTAAAACTATTATTGAGTCAGTCCGTCTTATCTAAATAACCGTTTTCGAACAAACAGGCAGTTTCTATAGAATTTTTGTTACCGGTCTTATTTATTCTACTTTATTGAACCATTATAATCGTTCAAGAACGGAAATCTTATGAAACAAAAACGCATATTATGGATCGATGACGAAATTGAACTGCTTCGTTCCCACATAATTCTCCTCTCTGAAAAAGGATACGACACCTCAACTGTAACCAATGGTTCAGATGCAATCGAGATGGTTAAAACTCAGCGTTATGACCTTATCTTTCTTGATGAAATGATGCCTGGAATGGGGGGACTGGAAACATTGGCAAAGATGAAGGATATTGATGCAAATGTTCCGGTGGTAATGGTTACGAAGAGTGAGGAAGAGACGCTGATGAATGAAGCCATCGGCAGTAAAAT
>JAEXTR010000238.1 GCA_023406915.1 Bacteroidota bacterium | reverse complement strand
TCCTTTTCTGTTGAGTAAGCTGCAGATCCAATGACACCAATTATAAAAAGTGCAATACCGATATGTGCCACATACGCTCCGGTAAGCTTTGGGTTCCCTTTGATGATCTTTGTGGCAACCTCGATATTAACGATCAGGGCAAAGAATGAGGTGAATGCCAACAGTATCATCATCAGATCGGTAACGCCAAGGAAGACTGAAAGTACCGTCAACAGCAATGATGCTGCAATCGAGAATCTGGAACGGCTAAGCAGTTCACCCCCCTTGTTGGTCTTCCACTTCAGCAGCAGACTCAGTCCGTTGAGCCCCATCAATATGATGCCAAGCGGAATATGCATATCATCATAAAAGAAGATGTCAACGGTCTTCCCGAAGATCGGTGCAGAAGTACCCACAATAACGATTAGGGCAGAAGCACCCAGAGTAACTGCTGCGGTAAACAGTGAAAGTTCACGGGAAAGGGTACTCTCCTCTGCGGGAATATCAAAGTTGAGCGAATTCCACCGGTACACAATCATTCCTGTTGAGATAATCAGGAACGTGCCTATAAATGAAACCAGGAAGAGGTACACAATCATACCTGGATCCACAAAGGAATGCACTGATGCATCCCCCAGCACACCGCTTCTGGTCAGAAATGTACTGTACAGTACGAACAGATACACCAGCATGGATAATAGCAGATTCGTCTTTGCAAACCTGCCAGTGCCATTATTTGAATTTTGTGTTTTTCTCTGAACCAGCATGGTGTGGATCGCCGCTACACATACCAGCCACGGAACCAAGGAGGAGTTTTCCACCGGATCCCATGCCCAGTAACCACCCCATCCCAGGATTCCATACGCCCAGTAACCACCCAGCATAATACCCAACCCAAGTACACCTGCACATGCGAGCATCCAGGGGAAAGCCTGCCGCACCCATTGTGAGTAATCATTTTTAATTAATGCTGCCATTGCAAATACAAATGGCACGGTGGAAAGTGAGAACCCGATGAACAATATCGGAGGATGTATTTGCATCCAGAAATTCTGCAGCAACTGATTTAATCCCTTCCCTTCAACAAGAAGTTTTGAAAGGGAGTACCCAGCTGCGCTGATGCTGTTCATCAATTCTGTGGTTACCTGGATAAACTGTTTCCCACTGCCATCCTGAACCGCTGCCTCCTGCATCTCTTTCAGGGAGAAAAATGCCGGATTGAAATGCTCAAGCGGAAGAAACAGATGTCCTTCATGTCCAAGCAGGGCAAATGGGTTCTTCATCCAGGGTGACACCATAAACAACAGGAATGAAAGCGCAAGCGAATATACCATCATGACCCTTGGTTCAAGATCATCACGGGTACTGCTGTAACTGAGCAGAAACACTCCGATCATTGCTGTGAGCAATAGCCAGAGCATAAAACTTCCCTCCTGACCAGCCCAGAATGAAGAGATCAGTAACCCGGTGGGGAGATCATTGCTGCTGTAATGATACACGTAGTGATACTGGTACTGGTGAGTCACCAGATTGTATAAAAAGAACGCAGAGGCAATGATAACAAGCATTGCGCTCGCGTGATAGGAAACCCGTGCATAACGGAGAATATTCCCATTTCCTCGGTAGTGAAGAAAGTACAGCACCATGGATGCAATGCTCGCTAGCAGTGCGGCGCTGAGTACAAAACTTCCCGGCATAATAAACCTTTAAAAATGTTAAAAAATAAGCCAAAAACCGCTAAACGGTTCAGGGCTAGAATACGATAATCATTTGTGGTGCCGAAAAAGTACCCTCTTATCCGGCGGGATGGAGCTACTTTGCAAACAAGAGCAAAGAAAGCAATCCCATAATAGCGAAAACTTCTCTTATTTTGCAAGGGGAAATTGTGAGTGCAAAGGCTGTGCTCAATTTCGTTCTGTTCAGTAACCTGGAGTATATCTTGAAAAAATTTGCTTTACTGTTTTTGGTCTTCGTAATTACCACAGATATCTTCCCTCAGGCACTTGGGGATGATCTGAGAGTTTTTGGTCAGGTCCGCCTTCGCTCTGAAATCGATGGACGTGATTTCTGGAATAAATCTTACCCCTTGACGTATACATTTCTCCGTACAAGGGTTGGAGTTGAGAAAAGCTTCGGTTCCTCAATTAAAACCATGATCGTTTTACAGGATTCGCGGCTTTTTGGCGAGGAACTTGGTACTACAAACAGCATCGCCAATGTGGACCTCAATCAGGCATGGCTGCAAATTATTGATCCATTTGAGCTGCCCCTCTCAGTGAAGGCTGGTCGCATGGAAGTGACTTACGGAACTGAGCGGTTTTTTGCGAAAAATGACTGGAATAACGTGAGCCGTAGATTTGATGGGGTGGTGTTCTCTTTCAAACCAGGTTTCAAACTTGATTTGTTTGCGCTTACCGATACAGACTCCTCCGGTTTTGTGAGGAAAGAAACTCCACCAAAATATCCGAACGCAATTCCTGACTATAAAGGCAAATCTGTCTATGGCTTCTGGTCACAGTTTGATATCTCACCAGTGAGACTTGATCTGTTCGGTTACTACGAGTACAATGGTAAAAAAAGTAATCGCATTGACCCTGATATGAGTGTTATTACTGCCGGAATGAATCTCTCGGGTAATGTCGAATGGCTCAGATACCTGACTGAGGCTGCCTTTCAGACTGGCAAAACAAGTGTTCGTGATGTGTCTGCATACCTTGTTTCCATTATGGCTGCTTATTCAACCAAGCCTATGGAGATTGGTGTGCAGGCAGATATCTCTTCCGGCACGGCACCCGCTGATCAGCCAACAAAGAATAATACTTTTAATGCCTCATATAATTCAGGTCACAAGTTCTTCGGCAGTATGGATTATTTTACGTCCATGTCACGTGATACCCGAAATCTGGGTATCCATGACTTCTTTCTCTTCGGAAGAGTCAATGTGAGTGAAGTAGTCCAGATGCGGGCACAATTTCATTATTTTTCCGCAGCACAGGAAAGCAGACTCGGAAATAAGCTGTTCGGGTATGAGTTGGACGTTGATTTTGGGATAAAAATGCACAAAAGTACTGAAATCTTTACCGGGATCTCCGCCTTTCTCCCCGGTGAACTGATGTTAGAGTTTAATAACCATAAGTTTGATACTGCTTTGTGGGGATACCTCGGAGCCGTTGTTAATTTCTAAGTTTCCACAAATATTTTTTGATCATAAGAGTGACCTCTTGACAAGTGAACAAATGTTCACTATATTTGAGAGGTCACTCTTTTTTAATTTTACATCACGAGGTATTCTATGGAAATGACAAAGTACCAGCATGGAATGTTTTGCTGGGTCGACTCTTCTTCAAGCGATGTTGAAAAGGTAAAACCTTTTTATGAGAATGTATTGGGTCTTACAGCTACACCGTGTGATCACGGTTTTATGCTGCAATTGCGCGGTAAGGATATATCAATGGTGGCGCCACTCAATGAGCAGCAGAAGCAGGAGAACTGTCCCTCACACTGGATGGCACACATCGCTGTTGACGACCTGCAGGCTGTTACGGATAAGGTTGTTGGGCTTGGTGGTAAAGTATTGGTTGAACCGTGTGATATGCCTGATATTGGCTCATTCAGTCTGATCGAGGATCCTTTTGGTGCCCGCTTTGGACTGTATATGGCATCAAAACACATCGGCACTGCAATCACCGGTGAACCAGGAACCCCCTGCTGGGTGGAACTGGATACTACAGATATCCCTGGCTCAATCGACTTCTATACGAAACTGATCGGCTGGGAACATGCCACCCAGGATTTTCCTGGCGGCACATATAACCTGTTTAAGGCTCATAATCAGGATATTTGTGGCTTGTGGCAGATGCCGGCAGAACATGTCGGTAAGTATCCTCCGAACTGGCAGGTCTATTTTGCTGTTACGGACTGTGACGCTACCGTAGCAAAGGTGAAGGAAAACGGCGGGGCTGTTCATCTGGAACCAATGACGGTTGAGGGAATTGGCAGGATGGCAGTTGTTGGGGCTCCTGATGGGGCAGTCTTCTCAGTCATTGCCATGCAATAGGAACTGATTTCAGAAGTGCGGCTGACTTCTGGCCATGCAGTCAGCCGCTTCTTCTGTTCCTGTTTAATCAGGGATAGAAA